>CAZSKA010000042.1:0-20600 GCA_964607315.1 uncultured Saprospiraceae bacterium
GCAATAAGTAGTAACCCTTTGGTAGTTAGTTTAGTCATTATGATGTACAGATTTAGTACAAGATTTTAACAAACAAACAAATTTATATTTTATGAAAACATTGAAAGCATTATTCTTAGTAACCCTTTTTTCATTCTCTTTATTCACGGCAAACGCATCAACTGAACCAGTTGATTCACCAGCAGATTTACAAAGCCAATTAAGCGAAATAATTCTTCAAAGTGACGCTTTTGAGAACATTGCTGAATCTACTTCTTTTAAAGTGAAAATTATGGTAACATCTGATTCTCAGGTACTAGTATTATCTACATCTGAAGAAAAATTTGCTGATCAATTAAAATCAATATTAAATTATACACAGTTAGATGTAACTCCAGAAATGCATGGTAAAGTTTACCTTCTTCCTGTTAGACTAGAAAAAAAATAGTCATAATAAAAATGTAGTGAGAGTCCGCGGCCTCGCTTATTTCAAAGAGAAATAAGTGAGGTCGCTTTTTTTGTTCCAGTATCTACACCTAAAAATCTTCTCCGCTGGCGGGGATACAGAGGTGGAGCATGTGCAAACTTAAATACCTACCTAATCTTTTTCCCTTTCTTATTTTTCTTTTTTGCTCCTCTTGTCTTAGGTTTTTTATACTTCAACTTCATCTTGTCTTCATAGCGAACCTTATTATTCACCTTCTTATTCTTATCTTTCTTTTCATGAAATGCCCCCTGACTTGTTGCAGCAGCGTCTCTTCGCCTTACTTCTATGTTTTTCATCTTATACTTAGGAAGCTCACTTTCTATCATCTCCTCATTCACAATTACTTCCGCTGGGAATTCAACTATTGGGATAGTATATCTCATTAGCTTTTCTATAGCAGCTAATGACTCTGTTTCTTGTTCCTTGGCAAATGAAATGGCTATTCCTTTTTTATCTGCTCTTCCCGTTCTTCCTATTCTATGAATGTAATTTTCTGCTGATTCAGGTATGTCAAAATTTATGACATGAGATACTTCTGATACATCTATTCCACGTGCGACAATATCCGTTGCAATTAACAACCTATATTCACCTGAAGAAAACTTATTCACCGAATTAAATCTATAATTCTGAGACTTGTTGGAGTGTATTACTCCTGTCTCTTCTTCATAAATATCCAAAATTTCTTCGTGAACATGATCTGCCTTTTTCTTGGTATCTGTAAATATGAGAACCTTTGAAAATTGTTCTTTGTCTGAAATTAAATGCTTGAGCAAATTAATCTTAGTATTAAAATTTAATACATAAAATAAACTCTGATCAATATTCTCTAATGGGGTACCCATAGGTGCAGCTTCTATATGCACTGGACTGTTGAAAAAATCTTCAATAATAGCTTCTACCTCATGTGTCATAGTCGCAGAAAAAAGTAAATTTTGTCTTTTTACTGGTAAATATTCAATGACTCGTTTAAGTTGAGGAAGGAAACCTAATGCAAGCATTTCGTCCACTTCATCTACTATAAATCTCTTGATATTCTTTAGTTTTAGAGCTCCCTTTAAACAAAGGTCGAGGAGTCTTCCTGGAGTAGAAACAATAGCATCACATCCCAGCTCTATTTCAGCAATTTGACCTTTAATATTTGCACCACCATATGCTGGAACCGTTACAAAATTAGTATATGCACTGAGTTTGTCAATCTCCTCTTTAATTTGAATTACAAGCTCTCTGGTTGGTACAATTATTAAAATCTGAGGGAATCGATCTTTAGCAAATTTCCACATTCTCAAGGAAGGCAATAAGAAGGCAAGTGTTTTTCCGGTACCTGTTTGAGCAATTCCCACTACATCCTTTCCACTCATAATAGTAGTAAAACTCTTTGCTTGTATGCTTGTTGGATGCACGATACCCATATCTTTGAGCGCTTTGCTTAAATTTTTATTCAGATTTAGATCGTCAAAAGTCATCCTTTTTTACCTCAAAGTTAATACTAAAAACGACCTTTGCAGAATGAATGAAGGTTTCTCTATATTATCGACAGCTTTAGTCCTCACATTTATCCTTGATCCGTTTGGGAATGTACCACTTTTGTTGACTATTTTAAAGGATGTTGAACGGAAGAAACATAGAAGAATTATCATTCGTGAAATGTTATTTGGGCTTGTAATTCTAGTAGTTTTTTTACTAGCGGGACAACAATTTTTGAATCTATTTCATTTGGAAACTAGTTCAGTCTCCATAGCGGGTGGTTTGATTTTCCTTATTATATCATTGAAACTTATATTTCCTCCAGCTAAAGGAGGTAATGTATTTGCCGCAACAGGTGAACCTTTCATTGTTCCTATTGCCATGCCTATGGTTGCAGGTCCATCAGCTTTAGCAACTCTTTTAGTAATGGCTAAGAATCAATCTGATCATAAATTAGAAATCCTTGCATCATTAGGAATCGCTTGGCTTATTACCTCCTTAATACTTTTGAGTTCACCACTTTTATTTAAGCTTCTTCGTAAGAAAGGTCTTATTGCTTTAGAAAAATTAATGGGAATGCTCCTGCTTATTATGGCTGTTCAAATGCTTCTTAATGGTCTGAAAGAATATATAGGAAGCCTCTAATGCCTTCTGTCGACCATATCTACATTATACATGCCTTGAATGGATATGAATCGCATGAAAAGCGACTGAAAGAAATATTACCAAAGACTAAAATTCCATTTACTTTTATTACTGATGGTGATCCCTCTGTTTGGAAAGAAGAAGATATTCAAAATAATTTTCACCCGCAGATAAAAAATAAGTTAAAAACAGGAATCCTCTCTTGTACGCTTAATCATATGTTCGCTTATAAAACCATGCTTGAAAAGAATCAAGAGTATGTGGTGGTTTTTGAGAATGACCCTTTTTTTCTTGATGGAGTAGAGGGCTTTCGCCCAAAAGTTGAAACCTTGCTGAAAGAGGCCGATTCCCTAGACGGAGCCATAGTGATTTCTTTAGAGAATACAACCTTGAGATTTCCTTCTAAAAAGGTAAGAATGAAAGGAAAGTTCCTATATGCTGCCGATAAAGGAAGAGCTGCTGGTGCCTATATTATTAACAAAAAAGCAGCTTTCAATATGATAAATGACTTAGAAATTAACAAGTGTAATGATGTCATTGATTGGTGGCATAATGATATGATTGATAGAGGAGTAATTCAAATGTATTGGGCGCATCCTGCACTTACAGAACAAGGCTCACATAACGGAAAATTACATGCTGGAATTTCTTCCAAAAAAGCCAATTTTTTCAGACAAATCCGATGGCAAATACAAAAAGCATACAAGGTTTTTTTATCAAATTTTAGATAGAAATATGTAATTTGAGATTTCTCTTCGTCATAGAAGTGAACAAAATAAATGAATTATGACAAGTTTAATTTTCCTTTTGATTATGAACTTTAGTTCACAAGTAGACAAAATGCCGATTGTATTAGAAGAAGTTTTCGAACTTCATAAAAGTGAATCAGCTATTTATTCAGATGATGAAATAACTATTTCTCTAGTAAAAGTTATGGATAGTCGATGTCCTGAGAATACAAATTGTATTTGGGCAGGAGAATTAAGTGTCCAACTGGAAATTACAAATAAGAACAAGGTAGCTACACATACCTTAACAGTTCCAGCAGTAGGAACAAGGAACCAAAAATCCGAGATCAACATTAATGACTTGCATTTATCCTTTTTAGGCCAAGCTAAAAGTAAAATGAATAAGGCAACTGCCGCAGAAAATACCGTTAATGGATATGAGTTTATTTTATCGACTTCATCAAGTTTGGAAAGCGACAAATAGGCAATATTTTATAGTGTAATTTATTTATGCTGTACCAAAGAAACAAAAGGGGATTTGTCCCCTTTTTTTATTTGAATTAAGAGGTGATTTTTTTATGATTTTTGCCAATGGTGTTATGTGCTTTGTTTTTAAGAGCAAGAGGTACATAACGTTGCCATGGGGATTTTCATAACCTGCCTTCATCTGTAAATCAGAGATTTTTTTTAAATTCGTGTAACTCTTTGGGTTTAACCCAAAATAAATAAATGAATCAAACATGAAATTATGCCTCCAATTAAAGTAAATCGGACCGTATCTATCAATGCACCTAAGGAAGATGTAGCTAAAGCATTAAGTGATTTTCATACCTGGAAAAATTGGTCTCCATGGTTAATCATGGATCCAGATGCGAAGGTAGATGTTGAACCAGATGGTAAAGCTTATAAGTGGGAAGGAAAGAGAGTAGGGAGTGGTGCAATGAAAATTGATAAAGAAGATGGAAGCGATGCAGTATATTGTGATCTCCAATTTATAAAACCCTTCAAGTCAAAAGCAAAAACAAGTTTTAAGTTAGAACAGAACGGAGATTCGACTAATGTAACCTGGTTTATGGATTCAAACTTACCTTTTTTTATGTTTTTCATGAAAAAATCAATGGAGGCTTATATAGGAAATGATTATGAGCGCGGCTTGAACTTGTTGAAAGATTATGTAGAAGACGGAGAGGCACATAGCAAGCTGAATTGGATAGGAGAGTCGTCTATAGAAGGTGGAAAATATGTAGGCATTACGAGAGAATGTACTACAAAGACGATTAGTAAAGAAATGCCAAAGGATTTTCATAAAATCCAGGAAATTGCTAACAGAGTGGGAGCAGATATGAATAAAGTCTTTAGTCAATATCATAAATTTGATATGGTATCTGGAAAAGCTAAATATACAGTAGGATTACCAGTTAGCGAATATCCTTCAGATTTAGATGCAGATATGATAAAAGGAGAAATGCCAGCCACTAAAACCTATGTACTAGAACATAAAGGACCTTATAGGCATATCGGTAATGCGTGGGCAACAATGTCTAATATGGCAAGATCAAAGGAATTCAAAGCAATTAAGAAGATTGCTCCTTTTGAGACTTATGGTAATAGTCCTGCAAATACGCCAGAAAATGACTTAATTACTCATTTGCATTTTGCAGTGAAGTAGGCGAGAAGCTGGTTTTTTCTAGTATTCTACAAGTATAGTTTCATAGGAGTTATTGTCTATAGATTTTACTTTTAAGGTAAAAGTGAACTCAGTTTCGATATTTTTCAATCGATCTAACATTGATTTCGCTACCGAAGTAATTTTCTGTTTTTCAAGCTCTTATTGTTATTCTTCTCCCTTTGATCCGCATTATACGGATTTAATTGTTCTTAATAATTAAATATTTGTGAGACAAATGAAACGAGATTTATTCATGATCTATGTGAATAGAATACCTTCTAGCAATATGTTTCTTCTACAATCTATAGGCTTTTGCTTCTTATTCAGAAGAGAATTGTAGCCGGAATGAGCCAATAGACGATTAGTATAAGTATCTATATAAATAAATTGGGCTGTTTTGGTTTGTATAGAAGTCAAATGAGACTACCATTATACAGTTTTCTACCAAAACTCAACAAACTAACTGATGTCAATATAATGCATATTTTATTGCTGTTTTTCAATGACACTCTTTATGGCTTCTCCTTTTTCATTTAAAATCACGACCTCAAAACCTGATTCATCTAATATTATTGTTGCCTTTTTATCTGATGTTTCTTGGATATCATATGGAACAGCGGAACCTATTGTCTCACCTGATTTATAAGCTAAAATCATGCAAGGACATTCAATTTTTTCTTCTTCAAATGTAATTTCAACACTCCTCCTGTTGTCATATATCATCCATTGTGGTCTGTTATAATTTTTGCTTCTTGGATGAAAAACAGCTATATCATACCAAGTACCTTCTCTATATTCTCCAAAAACATTTCCTTTCTGATCAATAAAAACACTAGACTTATCAAGATCCGTAGTCTGATAGTAAGGATTTTCGTATTCCTTTCCACTTTTTTCAGAGTAAATGACTTGATTAATAGTTAAAGGATCAATGTTAGTGAATTCTGTTAATCTTCCTGCCATGGCTTTCTCCCATTTGTTGTTTAACTCTCCTTCACAACCGTGGTCGAAACCACAATGAATTAATATTTTTTCAGTGGGATACTTTTCTAAATAAGCTTGAATATTTTTTGCTTGATTGATTTCTCTACCTTTACTATCCTCATGTTCTTGACTTTCATAACCAAATACGTTAAACTCTTTTTTACGAGCTTCTCTAATTAAATTGCCAAACTGAGGCTCTTTAGTGTAAAACCCAGATTTCAATATAGGATACCCTGTGGCTTGCAAAAGAGAATCTGTCAAAGGACTATTAAAATAAGCTTCTAGACCTAAATGCTTAAAGCCTTGATCTTTTAATCCTTCTAATAATGAAGTAGTAAATACTCTATGTTGAGGCATTTGATGGGCTTCATTGATTATGACTACTTGATGATCCTTGGATTTTTCTAAGATGTGTTCTATAGCATTCCTTGCTTCAAATGTTGCAAAACTATCTCTTTGCGTTGCAGTAAGTCCTTTTCTTTCTTTTGCGTCAGAATCCCAAGATTTATGCATGCTTTCAATATCTCCAATGTATGAAAAATTCCATGCAGCATATTGATTGCCTTTAGAAGAAATAACTGAATCTCTAATATATGAACTGAATTTATATGGATTTGAATCCCAGTTGTAGGTGTCGAATTCAAAATCATATTCTTCAAATTCTAGATGATATTCACTTTTCTTATTTGCACAGCTTAATAAAAAAAGTATTGTAAAAATATTAAGTAGATTTTTCATTTTCTCTTTTCACTAAGATGCTTAAAAATCATTTGTTGGTGTAAAATGGTTGAAAGTCAATGTGTTTTGCTTCAATTGATAATTGTAGTCTCTCTTTAACTCGCATTATGCAATAGAACTTCGTAATAGATTTTCTATTGCATAATACAGGTTTAATGGAATATAAAAACACGTATTTATACGGTGTTTTAATTGGAATTCATCGACTAATTTTACAAAAAAAATAACTACCCTTTAGCACATAGGTTATTTACCATCCATATTTGGCAAGAAGAAAAGCTTTACTTTTTAATACCAATTTAAGGTTAGAATGAGGTAATAGATTTGGAAAGTGAAAAGTCATTCTACAAAGAAGAAATTTATTGCATAACCATAGTTATGGAATAAATTTTTTACGAAGTAGAATGGGTTTTCGTCTCAAATATATACCTTATTTCAGGCTTAAATTGGTATAATTCCTATTTCAACACAAACAAAGGTTTTGTGACTATAC
The DNA here is from genome assembly GCA_964607315.1 of uncultured Saprospiraceae bacterium. GTDB lineage: Bacteria > Bacteroidota > Bacteroidia > Chitinophagales > Saprospiraceae > JAHDFB01. The sequence continues at coordinate 7,188 of CAZSKA010000042.1, forward strand.
TTTTCTCATGGAATGAATAGGAAATTTAAGTAAAAAAACTGAATGTAATATTTTAGAAATGTTATAAAGTGAAACGTAAGCATATCAATCCCCAATTGATCAGTTGAAAGTGAAAGTGGGTGAAAGAATTTTCATCCACTTTACTTTCCTTTTTATTCAATGTTAAAATTATTTTCTAAGTCTTATAAAATATTCATTACCTGCTCTTGGTCCTATAGAATTATAACAATCTTCTATTTTTACTCCTTGAAACAAAGGATTAAAATAACCACTATATTCTTCTTTCGAACCTCCAAATGGTCTTTTTTCCGAATTATACACAACGGGAAAATTAAACAACACGCCCGCTAATATTCCTCCAGGCACTAATAAATCATATACCTTTTGGGCGTAAGCCTTCCTATTTTCTTGAGAAGGTAAAAAAGAACAAAAAAAGGTCTGTTCTAATATCAAATCATATTGCCCCTCAAACTCAAAGAAATTTTCACAATGTAATTGGTCCTTAGGAAAATCTTGCACTCTTTTTTGAAATGCATTTAAAGGATGAGTAGATATATCTAAAATATGCACATTCTTAAATCCTTTGTTCCATACATACTCTGCTTCATATGAATTTCCTGCACCTGGTATTAAGATTTTTAATTGATGATCTTTAAGACTGTCAACATATTCTTGCAAAGGGCGGGAAGGACTACCAATATCCCAGCCTGTTTTTCCTTCTTTATAGCGATTGCTCCAGTATATTTCTTCTTTATTGCCCATAATTTCAATATTTACAGTGTTTTACAACTATAATACAATTTACTGCGATATTGTTATGTTTAAAACAAATGAACTTATTTTAATTATAAATACTAAAATCAAATGTAACTTTACTGAATGAATAAATTAATACTTTTTAGTATTAGCCTTCTTGGAATTTTTTGTTCCCTTACGTTCTTTACAAATCCATATGGACTTGATGAAGTAGAGGCGATTGACCCATATTTGAATGGGGTCTTTCCGTCAGAAAATCCGCATACATCAGATTGGAAATTAGTAGATGCATTCCCTGGGCACTCCTATATAGACCCTGTTGCAATCCTTGATATTCCTAATGATCCTGGATTTTATGTTGTGGCAAAGAATGGTGTGATATGGTATATGGGAGAGAATGATACAAGAGAAATCGCAATCGATATCTCAGATGATGTAATTGTTTCAGGAGATGATGGATTAACCAATGTTATATTGCATCCAGAATTTGCAGAAGAGGGTTCTCCTCACAAAGGAGAATTGTTTTTATTCTATGCTTATCATCCAACTGAAGATGAGAGCAATGATTGGCGAATGAATATATTATCTCGTTTCAGAACATTCGAAAATTCCCTAGTTATTGATCCTACTAGTGAAGAAATACTTATAAGAGACGTTGATCCGCAGGCTTTTCATATGGGAGGAGGAATGTTTTTCGACAATGATGGATTCCTTTATGTTAGTTGGGGAGATGGTGGCGGAGGAAACGATGAATATAATTCTTCACAACAGATTGATGAAAGATTTTGGGGTGGAATTATAAGAATTGATGTAGATAATGATCCTTCTCGCTCACATCCTATTCCTAAACAAATAGTAGAATTTCCAGGAAAACCTGATAACTTTCCATCAACATTTACGCAAGGATATAGTATACCAAATGACAATCCATGGGTTGGTGAGGAAGATGTTTTAGAAGAGTTTTTTGCTCTTGGACTACGTTCTCCTCATAGAATATCAATGGATCTTGTTACGCGTAAAGTATGGGTAGGAGATGTTGGACAAGGTTCACGTGAAGAAATTACAGTAGTTTCTCCAGGAGGTAATGCCCAATGGCCTTACATGGAAGGAGAATTAGGAGGAGTGAGGAGCAAGCCAGAAGTATTAATTGGTGAAGAAAATGAGCCTATACATACTTACGGAAGAGGAACTGGAATTTCAATTATTGGCGGATTAGTCTACAGAGGAGAAAAATGGTTGTCGGAACTTGAAGGACAATATATTTTTGGAGATTTTGGATCGGGAAATATATGGAGGTTAGATCCTAATACTGGTGATGTAGAATTCATGGCAACTTTTATAGACTGGGGGGAAACTAATCCACAAGGATTAACTTCCTTTGGTTCTTCAAATGATGGAGATGTGTTTATGCTTAAAATTCGAAATAAAGGCCAAAATAGTGGTAAAGTTTATCGTTTAGAAAAGCAAAACTCGGTACCTGCCGTACTTCCTCAAACACTTTCTGAAACTGGTGCTTTTCTTGATTTTGAAAATATGACACCAGCTCCTGGTCTTGTTCCTTATCGAGTGAACACGCCATTATGGAGTGATTATGCTGTAAAAGATAGATGGATTGCATTGGCAAGTGATGGGAAGCATGATACTACGGAAGAACAGATACGATTTTTTGAAAATGCAAATTGGATTTTCCCTTCGGGAACTGTCTTCGTGAAACATTTTGAAGTGCCATTAGATCATAGAGATTCTAGTGAAACAAGGAAAATTGAAACACGTTTTTATGTAATCGATGATTTAGGTCAGGGATATGGACTAAGTTATAGATGGAATGAAGAAGAAACTGATGCTACACTAATTAGGGTATCTGAGACAAGAACCTTTGATGTAATAAATGAATTTGGTGAGGCTTACGCCCAAAATTGGGAATTTCCTGGGCCTCAGCAATGTAATACTTGCCATAATGGTAATGCGGGATTTGTTTTGGGTGTGAACACACAGCAGCTTAATGGTAATTTATTATATCCTTCTACTGATATTACAGCCAATCAATTGACTACATGGAATCACCTGAATTTTTTCAGTTCAGAAATACAAGAAGAAAATGTTTCAGACCTTCCTAAATCTGTAAGCTTGTCAGATGAAAATGCAAGTTTAAGATCAAAGGTAGTTTCATATTTAGATGCTAATTGTGCTTCATGTCATTTACCTAAAGGCGTAGAAGGAGCATTTGATGCTCGGTTAACCACTCCTCTAAGTGGTAAAAGTTTGGTAAACGCTTTGGGCGTAAGCCATACCTCTGCTCCAGGTTCATTAATAGTAAAAGCAGGATCAGCACATGAATCTTTGTTGTGGCAAAGAGACAATTCTACAGATACGGATAAAATGCCTCCTCTCGGACGGAATATTGTGGATTATGAATGGGTAGATATTTTAGCGGAATGGATAAACGGTCTAGAAGAGCCATGTTATGGAGAATTTGTGTCGAATATTCCTTGGGAATTATGGGCACAAAATGGATGGGGACCTGTAGAAGTCGATCGTTCAAATAATACAGAAGTTGCAGATGATGGAAATATATTAACTATAGCAGGTCAAACGTTTGAGAAAGGCTTAGGTGTTCATGCATTTTCTGAAGTGAAATATGATTTAAATGAAGAATTTTTAGACTTCACGGCAATAATTGGTGTGGATGATGAAGCATGTGATCAAGGAAGCGTTATTTTCAAAGTGATTCTTGATGACCGCACCATTTATGAATCTCCTGTTATTCGACGAGGAGAGAAAGGAATACCTATACGTCTTGATATTTCAGGAGGAAGAATATTAAAGCTGCAAGTTACTAATGGAGGTGATGGAACAACTTGTGATCATGCTGACTGGGCAGATGCAAGATTTCATAGAAAAAGAGATAGTGATGGTGATGGAGTTTGCGATGATTTTGATCAATGTCCAGGTGTAGATGATAATGTAGATCTAAATCAAGATGGAATACCTGATGGATGCGAGAATGTGATTTTAGGCGGTGATTTAGATATAGAATTGTACCCTAATCCTTTTGAAAATGAATTTCAATTTACCATACTACCAAAAGATGAGTTAACATTAAGAGCATCTGTTTTTATATATGATGTAAGTGGACAATTGGTATATGAAAATCATAATGCAGTTTTTGGAGAAACAATAAATGTGAGGCTTTCTACAGGTGAAGGTACATATTTTCTAGTTGCTAAAGCAGGTGCATTCAAAGGAACCAAGACGCTTTTTAACGTCGTAGAATAATGAATGTACAACTAATAAACGAATGCAAAGAAGCTTTTTCTAAGCATTTACAATCACTGTTTCTTCAGCAAAATGGGAAGGAAATAACGTATAAGTGGGATGTAATATCAAATTGGAAAGAGCATTTTGACTTAGACTATAGAGTGCTTTATGAATCTTTAGATAAGGCCTTGTGTAGTGATTATAGCAGGAGCCTTTGGGAAGGTGAAAAACATTCTATTAAATCAGGTTTGTTGATGCTAATAAAGGAGAATCCCATTTTTATGGAAGCTGCATTTCAAAACCTATTTGATGAAAATAAAGATATTTCTATGCGATTTAATCGCTTCTTGTTTCATTGCGATGAATTGTTAGAAACGATTCATAAAAGAGATGATAGAATCAATACCCACTTTCAAGACGCCCATGCAGTTTCCTTATATTTATCTCTAGAATATCCCGAAAAATATTGCTTGTTTCAGTATGATCTGTTTCATTCTTTTATGGAAAAAATAGGTTCACGAAATATCCCAGTAGAACAAGATAAAGAGCGATTTTATAAGATGTTACATGCGATATATATTGTTATATCGAAAGATGCTGACTTTATGAATGGATGGCAGTTTTTAGTTAAAGAGGCTAATTACACAGGAAAATCCCTGTTCTTAATCTCCGATTTGATGCATTTTACTATTGCAAATCGTTCATAGGAGGAAAGTATTCGTGTGCTAGAATAATTGAATGCATGTTATTATTATATAATTTACAATTTGTATCTTGGAGGCAATGAAAAATATTGTTATAGTATTTCTTTTTAGTCTAATTTCCATTGTTTTGAATGGTCAAGAATTGACTAGTTCAAAGCTTCCTATAATAGTAGTAGATACAGAAGGTGAAACCATAATGGATGAACCTAAAAAACTTGTAAAATGCGGGATTATAGATAACCCAAATGGACTTAATCATATCGACGATCCCTTCAATGTTTACGATAACTATTTAGGAATAGAAATCAGAGGACAATCTTCTACATTTTATCCTAAAAAAGGATATGGAATAGAGTTTCGTGATGAAAATGGTGAAGATTTAAATATAGAAATATTAGGATTCCCTGAGGAAGAAGACTTCGTTTTACATGGACCTTTTGCGGATAAAAGTCTTATTAGAAATGCAATTGTATACACTCTTGCAGCTGAAATAATGGAATATGCTCCGCGCACAAAATTCGTTGAATTAGTTATCAACGAGGAATACAAAGGAGTTTATCTGATGGTTGAAAAAATCAAGAGAGATAAGAATAGGGTAGACATTGCCAAATTGCTGGAACAAGATACAGAAGGTTTAGAAGTAGAAGGTGGTTATATTATAAGGTTCGATAAAATAGATCTTGATCTTGAAATTTTATGGACTTCTCCCATTAATGAAGAACCAGGGAATAATATTGCAGACTTCGTAGCCTTTGAACCAAAATTTAATGAAATTCAGCCTGAACAGACTGATTATATCATGAACTATATCAACGATTTCGAACAAGCCCTGTACGATCCATCTTTTACAAATAATGGAATTCCATATACTGATTATATTGATGTTTCCACTGTTGTTGATTTTATGTTGATTACTGAATTAACGAAGAATGTTGATGGATACCGAATCTCCACTTTCATGCATAAGGACAAAGGAGATGTGCTGAAAATAGGTCCGGTGTGGGATTTTAATTTTGCAATTGGTAATGCTGATTATTGTGAAGGAGGAGAACCTTTAGGCTGGCAATTCAACTTTAATTTTATTTGCCCTTGGGATGGAAAAGGCAATCACTTTTGGTGGAGAAGATTCTTAGAAGATCCTAATTTTCAGCAACAAATGATGGCGAGATATGATGAACTTAGAGAATCAGTTTTTAGTCTTGAAAGCCTGCATGCACGTGTAGATTCACTAGTCGAAGAGTTAGGAGAAGATGCGATTAACCGAAATTTCGAAAAGTACCCAATTCTGGATCAATACATATGGCCTAATCGTTTTATAGGGGGAACCCATGAAGCGGAGATTCAATATATTAAGGATTGGTTTGGTCAACGTCTAGAATTTATGGATGCTGAAATAACCAATACTGTAGATGTAGAAGATTTAACAGAACCCATTCTTGTTTTTCCTAATCCAAACAACGGAAATTTCATAATTGATCTTGGAAAGCACGCTATTAGCAGCAAATTAATTGTTATATACGATGCGCAAGGTCGAGTAGTTCGCACGAATGAAGTTAGCTACCAAAATGAAGTACAATATAATCTAGATTTGGATAGTGGAATCTATTTTTTAAGAGTTTTGAACACAACCGGGAAAACCATAGGAACCGTACAAAAACTGATAGTCTACTAGTATGGATTTTTTTCAAATACTCCAAATAACCATAATTGTCTTAGGACCTATTCCTTTACAGATGTATCTAAAGGATACGAAAGTAGGAAAAATATTGAGCCCTATTGTAGTAGCATATTTAATAGGTATTGTACTTGCTACATTTAATCTCTTTCCATTATCTGAAACAATCAGTGATTGGGGAACAAAGATTACAATCATGCTTGCTATTCCATTATTACTTTTTGGGGCTGATATCATTGCATGGGTAAAACATTCTAGAAGTACCGTTTTATCATTTTTCTATGCTGTCTTAGCTGCTTTTCTTTCATGTATCATTTTTGGCATGTTATTTCATGGAAAGCTTGAAAATGTAGAAGAGTACAGTGGGATGCTTTTTGGAGTTTATACTGGAGGTACGGCAACATTAAACGCAGTTGCAATTGGTTTGGATGTTGAGCCTACGGTGTATTCCTTTGTAAGTGCGGTAGAGATTTTTGTAGGCGGGATGTATTTACTTTTCTTGACAAGTGTTGCACCTATGTTTTTCGGTAGCTTCTTGAAAGAGTACAAGCATGAAGGCGAAGAAAATCAGGAATATGAAGAAGAAAAATTTAGTTGGAGTTTCCTTCCAAGTATGCTTAAAGCAATTGGTCTTAGTATTGTAATAATAGGTGTTACCATAGGAACCCTTTTAGGAATTTTTGGGAATCTAGAGAATTCTTCTTTGATCATTATTTTATTGACAAGTCTTAGCATAGGATGTTCATTTATACCTGCGGTTGGAAAATGGAAGGGATCATTTGATGTGGCAGAATATATACTTTTAAGTTTTAGTATTGCAGCGGGAATGCTTTGTGATTTTGCTCAAGTAATAAACGAGGGAGGAACTTTGCTTCTATTCACCGCATTAACTTGGGGTTCTGTAGTATTCATTCACACTTTTCTTTCATGGATTAGTAAGATAGATAGAGATACAACAATGATTACCAGTACTGCAGCTCTCTATGGGCCTGCTTTCATAGGGCAAATTGCTACAATTCTTGGAAATAAAAGAATAATAATTGCGGGAATTGCTACTGGTATAATAGGTTATGCCATAGGTAATTACTTAGGGCTATCTGTAACTTACCTTTTAAAATCATTCCTTAGCTGATGAGAAAGAAGTTTCCTACAAAAGGGCGGAATGCAGATGATTTGCTTAGCGAACTGGAGTCACTTAAAACAAACGATTTACAGTGGAAAAAGGGTAGGGCATTTAGCTATGTTTATTATGCTGAGCAAGCAATAACAGAAACTTTAAAGAAAGCATACCTGAGTTATTTCAGTGAAAATGCATTAAACCCAAGCGCATTTCCATCCCTTTTGAAAATGGAAAATGAAGTGGTTTCTATGTGTCTAGACTTATTTGATGCAAATGAAAATGCTTCTGGAAATATGACTTCAGGAGGCACGGAATCCATCCTAATGGCCCTAAAATCCGCTAAGGAATACGCGAAAATCACAAAGCCTCACATAACACACCCAGAAGTTTTACTGCCGGTATCGGCTCATCCAGCTTTTGATAAAGGATGTGATTACTTTGGGTTAAACCCAAAAAAAATACCAATAAAAGATGATTTCAGACTTGATGTTGATGCTATGAAATCAGCAATAACTGAAAATACTATATTACTTGTAGCATCGGCTCCTTCTTATCCTCAAGGTGTAATTGATCCTATTACAGAACTAGGCGAATTAGCAACAAAAGAGGATTTGCTTTTTCATGTAGATGCTTGTGTAGGAGGATTTGTGTTGCCGTTTATGCAGCCTAATAGAAAATGGAATTTGGGTGTTAAAGGTGTGACATCTATGAGTGCTGATATTCATAAATATGGATTTGCATCCAAAGGTTCTTCTGTCATATTGTATAACAATCCAGAATTGAGAAAAGCACAATATTATGTCTATACGGATTGGTCTGGTGGAATGTATGGAAGCCCTGCAATTTTAGGAACAAAACCGGGCGGAGCAATTGCTGTAGCTTGGACAATTCTACACTTACTTGGACATGAAGGTTACAGTGAAAAGGTAGCTACTTCACTACGTCTTGCGCAGATCTTTAAAGATAAAATTACAAGCTATAAAGGCTTACAGGTATTTGGGAATCCAGATATGTGTATCTTCTCTTTTGGGAGCAATCAGTTCAATATTTACGAGCTTGGAGATGAAATGCACTTGAAGGGCTGGTTGATGGATCGCCAACAGAATCCAGCAGCTTTGCATATGTCGATTTCCCCTTATCATGAAAATATAGTAGACGAGTTTTTTGCTGATTTTGAAGAAGCTTTGAAGAAAGCAAAAAAACCAACTATTCATTCTACTATGAATAAAATTCAAGTAGGAGCAAATAAGGGTTTAAAGAAAATTCTTCCCTCTAAAACCTATAAGAAAGTTCAGGATTTTGCGCTGTCTAAAGCTGATCCTACGCGCAAGCGAAGTGCGGCATTATACGGCATGATAGGTGATCTCCAAGGCGAAGGAGAAACCGAAGAACTAATCAAAAATTACTTGGATAAACTTTTCTCGGAGAAATAAATCTTCCTAATTCTTTAATGTTTCAAGGAAATTAGAAACAGCAATAATCTCAGCTGGTTTCATCAATTCTTTATAACTTTTCATCGTACCTTTACCAAAATGCACCATCGCATATTTATGCACATCATCAAGTTTTGACTCCTTCAAGTTAGCAGCTCCACCTAGACCTAAGCCACCTTTTCTTCCATGACAAGAGGAACAGTTTTGCTTATATAATTTAGCAGCATCAAGCGCTTTCCAATCAGCTTCACCCACTTCATCCATTATCTTTTGGACTTCTGCAAGTTGTTCTTTTGTGAAATCTTCGCTGTCTTGATAATCAGCAGAGAAAGAAATTTGGCCCAAACCAATGAATAGGCTACCGAAAAATAAAGCTAGAATTTTCAACATATCTGTAAATGTATAACAAAATAACGTTTAAGCTATTTAATTAGTTTCGTCTTATACAATTTAACTATTAAGCACGGCAAATTGGTATTACATAAACTTATCCAAGTAATTCTTTTACTTGAGCAATTACATTTTCTTTTGTATAACCGAATTTTTCGTCAAGTACCGTATAAGGCGCAGAATAACCAAAATGAGTCATTCCATAAACTTTTCCTTTTCTACCTACTAAACTTTCCAATGTAACAGGAAGTCCAGCCGTCATACCAAATACTGGAACACCAACAGGTAATACTCTGTCCTGATACGAATCTAGTTGTTCTCTGAATAATCCTTCTGAAGGAACTGACACAAGACGTACTTTATAGTCTTTTGAAAGATCATCAAAGGCACTGTATAATGTACTAACTTCAGATCCATTCGCTAGCAAAATAACATCTGGAGTACCATCACAATCTTTAACGATATAAGCACCTTTCTCTAGCTTTTCAGCATCTGCATATCGACCATTTTCTGTGCTTGCTGGTAAATCGTTTATGTTTTGTCTAGAGAAGATTAGCCCAGTCGGTCTATCATTTGTCTCTAAACAACTTCTCCATGCATGAACCGTTTCTGCCGAGTCAGCTGGTCTGAAAGCTATCAATGACGATTTACCATGGTGGTTGTTCAACTTCTCAAGAAGTCTAAGTTGAGCTTCTTGCTCTATCGGTTGATGCGTTGGTCCATCTTCACCTACTCTGAATGCATCATGTGTCCACATGAATTTCACAGGAGTTTCCATCAATGCAGCAACTCTTAAAACTGGTTTCATATAATCAGAGAAAGCAAAGAATGTTGCACAAACAGGTATGATTCCACCATGTAACGCCATTCCCGTGGATAAAGCAGCCATCGTTAATTCACTCACTCCAGCCTGTAAAAATCTTCCACTGAAGTCTCCTTTTTCTAACGCTTTTGTTTTATTCAAAAATCCATCGGTTTTATCACTATTTGATAAATCAGCAGATGCAACAATCATATTTTCTACATGATCCCCAAAATAGCTAAGAACAGCTTTACTTGAATTTCTCGTCGCTTGATTTGCACCATATTCGATTTCATTCCACTTTAGGTTTGGTAAGTGCCCTTTTAAAAAGCCATTTAGTTTGGCAGCTAACTCTGGATTTGCTAATTCCCATTCTTCGAAAGTAGCTTTTATTGCTTTTACTTGTTCTCTTTTTTTATCTAAAATGTCACTGTAATAGGTAGCAACTTTATCAAATACTTTGAATGTGTTATCTGGGTCTCCGCCCAAATTTTCTATAGTCTTTTCGAAAGATGCTTTGGATTTTCCTAGAGGTTTACCATGTGTTTCCACTTGTCCTTCATGTGAACTCCCATCATCTTTAACAGCTCCTTTCCCCATTACAGTTTTACCTATAATTAAACTAGGTCTTTCTGTTTCATCTTGACATTCTTTTATTGCACTTCGAATCGCATTTTCATCATTTCCATCAATAGTAATCACATGCCAATCCCAAGCTTTGTACTTTGCAGCTGTATCTTCCATGGTAACTTCACCAACTGTTGTCGAAAGCTGAATGTCATTTGCATCATAAAACATGATGAGTTTCGACAAACCTAAATGACCAGCTATTCTACCAACACCTTGCGAGATTTCTTCTTGAATACCACCATCCGAAATGTATATGTACGTGTAGTGAGAAACTAAATTTCCAAACCTTGTCGTAAGAAATTCCTCTGCAATTGCAGCACCTGCCCCAAAAGCATGACCTAAACCTAAAGGCCCAGACGTATTTTCTATTCCTCTAGCTTGATCAACCTCTGGATGTCCAGGAGTAACAGATTTCCACTGACGGAAATTCTTGATATCTTCAATACTCATTGCTCCTATCAAAACCAATTGGCTATATAACATTGCTGACATATGTCCAGGGTCTAAAAAGAAACGATCTCTAAATGGCCACAGATGGTTGTCAGGATCAAACTTTAGAAATTCTGAATAGAGAATATGAATGAAATCTGCACCTCCCATTGCACCACCGGGGTGACCTGAAGCTGCCTTTTCCACCATTGCTGCTGAAAGAATTCTAATATTGTCTGCTGATAGTTTAGTTATCGTACTCATACCAAAGGATTGTTAATAATAGCGCAAAAATAAGGGCTTATTTCAAATAGAAAATTTATTTATATGAAAAATTCCAATATGTCTGAAAATAATTCAAATATTTACTTTAAATCAGTTCTCAATAGTAGGAAATAACTAAATCCGTTTTATGCAATAGAAATTCTATTCCGACCTGTAATACCTTTGTAATAAAAGCTGCTCCAACATTTGTTCATTTACTGTTAATTGTGACGCTAAAGGCGTTAGTGGTGACTACGATTCATTCACAAAAGTCGCTTTTTCTTCTGCATTTCAGATCTTCCGCCGTCCAAAGTTTTGATTGTCGGATAAGCATTACAAAGTTCTATTACATAATGCGGGTTGAAGCATTTTGAATTAAATATGTCAAAAGCATTAATAGTTGATTCCTATTATGGTAACTTTGCGTAATTATTATAACAAACTAACATTATGTCAGCACTAGATAAAATCAATCCACAAGAAATGGTGGATCTTATAAATAAAGCATCATTCGAGAAAGATATAGAAGCTGTTATCACAACAAATAAAGGTGAAATTAAGCTAGAATTGTATGCGACAAAGACGCCTATGACAGTAGCTAATTTCATAAATCTTGCGAAGAAAGGATATTATGATGGGTTGAATTTTCACAGAGTAATTGATGAATTCATGATTCAAGGAGGATGCCCTTTTGGAACTGGAACAGGAAGCCCAGGATATCAATTTCAAGACGAGTTCCATCCAGATTTAAAACATGATGATATAGGAATTCTTTCTATGGCAAATTCTGGACCTTCTTCCAATGGAAGTCAGTTTTTCATAACACATGTTCCTACTCCTTGGCTTGATGGAAACCACACCGTTTTCGGGAAAGTAAAATCTTTGTTAGATGAAGACGTGGTTAACAGCATAGAAAAAGGTGATACAATCATTAAAATAGAGATTATTGACTAGGCTGCAGCTTGTGTCAAAGTTATAGCTTATTAAAAATAATAATCGAAAATTTTATTCATTTTATGGGAAAATATTTTTTCAGTTGTACTTTATTATTGTTAATCTGCGGTTGTCAAAACTATGATTCATCTAACTTGAAGTATTGGAGTAATGTTATGCATACAAATCCAGCAAATGAAAAATTAAATTCATTCACTTTTGAAGAGAAGTATAAAATAATTGAATTTGCTTATAATGAAAAAGGGATTCATTCTAATTATTCATACGAACAAATTTCAGCTCAAATAGAGAATAATGAAGCTTTCATGAGTGATGAATTTTTATACGGAGATCACCAAATCAATAGATTGGCTCATTATGTTTTTGCGTTTTGGGGCAGTAAATTGAATCTCCCAAATAATCCCAATGAGAAATTTAATTATGTAAAGTTGTCGGATCAAATTTGGTCATTTGAAGGTGATCAAGGTGATTTGAAATATGATAACTATATTCAAATTCTTGAAAAGATGAGGAGTGAACCAAGTTTGTTTTCAAATTTTCAACAAACTTTTAATGCCGAAACCAACTCTTTTGACATTTATTTTGAATATAATGGCGTCAAAAATAAATGGAATATTATAAATGAAGTTCCAGGTTCAATAAATAATATAATATTTGATAAGTATTTAAATATTTGTAACAGTGAATTCATAAATCAGGGAAATTATTATTTGATAATGGCAAGTGGTGGCGGAATTGCAGTGTTTTTAACAGATAGCACAGAACAGTATTTAAGAAAATTATGGGATTTCCCAAAAATGAATAAAAGAGGAAGTTTAGGTACCTTAAGGGAATATGGCAAACTGTAAATCCTAAAACCTACAAGCAATAAAAAGAGATAATATATTCTGCAAAAAAAATAGGGCCGTCATGTTTCATGACAGCCCTTTTGTTTTTAGCTTAAAAGTTTAATACCAATTTAACTCCATAATGTCGCATTTCTTTTTACTTAATCTTTC
>CAZSKA010000043.1:0-10156 GCA_964607315.1 uncultured Saprospiraceae bacterium
TTATTATTTTGTTTTGCCTTAAAATGAATTAATTCAATAAATTGTCAACAGCTAGATTAAAAAGCTGCTTATATTTGTGATTCTAATTAGATAAAGATGAGAAAAGAAATAATTATTGTTGTAGGATTCCTACTGTTTTTACTTGGCTTTATATCATTATTTCTTTCCCTAGTTGGATTGAATTTAACTATATTTTCCTTTATAGAAGATTTACCAAGTCCATTTGCATTAGTAAGTAAATTATTAATGATAATGGCTGGAGTAATTATTATCTATGTAGCTAAATTCGACCCTTCAAAAGATGCTAGAAATTAGGCTTTCTTTTTTCTAAAAATGCCTGAACACCTTCCTTACATTGCTCACTTCCCATAGCTCTACCAAATGCCTGTGCTTCATAAAGATATCCATCCATTTTTTCATCAAAATGTGCTCTTATACAACGGATAGTTTCCTCTATAGCTAAAGGACCTTTTTTTGCTGTTTTACCTATAATTTCTTCACACTTTGCCATAGCTTCTGCTGCCTCCAGCACATAATTTACTAAACCGTATTCTCGTGCTGTATTTGCATCAATCATGTCTGCAGTCAGAAGTAATTCTGTAGCTTTTGATTTACCAATAAGTTCTATGAGTCGTTGAGTTCCGCCGTAACCAGGAATCAAGCCTAAATTTACTTCAGGCTGACTGAATCTTGCATTAGGAGTTGCAATTCTCATATGACAAGCCATTGCTAATTCATTACCACCACCCAAAGAAAATCCATTTACTAAAGCAATAACTGGGACTATAAATTCTTCTATTCTTGCATAAGTTTTTTGCCCAAAAAGTGAAAGGTTAATCCCATCTTCTACACTTAAAGATGGAAATTGCGTAATATCTGCGCCTGCTGCAAATGCTTTTTCTCCGCTTCCTGTTATAATTACACCTTTTAAATCTTCATAATTTTTGTAATCAGTGAAGAAAAAATCGTGAAGACCTTGCATTATATCTGCATTAATAGCATTCAATGCCTTAGGCCTGTTCAATGTGATATACGCGATTTTATTTTCAAAAGTGATTAGTAAAGCCTTGTCCATTTTTTGTTGAAATTTTAAGTAAAGTTAGTTTTTATATTTAAATAAATATAATATGATCTACAATGTTTAATCTGTCCTTTTAAACAAAGCTTTGTACTTTTGATTTATATATAGCACAAACTAAAATTACTGCCTATGTCTAAGTGGAATCATTTAACTCCTGATGGAAACCCTCAAATGGTTGATGTTTCAGATAAAAATGTCACTACTCGACAAGCTATTGCAAAAAGCTCTGTTATTTTACCGAGTCATGTTTTTGAAAAATTGCAAGCTCAGGACTTCACAACAAAGAAAGGTTCTGTTTTTCAGACAGCTATTCTCGCAGGAATAATGGCGGTAAAGAAAACATCACAACTTATTCCACTTTGCCATCCATTGCCACTTAGTAAATGTAGTGTAGAAATAGAGCCAGGTGAACATAATACCATTCACATTACTTGCATTGCAAAAGTCGATGGAAAAACGGGTGTTGAAATGGAAGCCTTGACTGGCGCAAGTGTTGCAGCTTTAACTATCTATGACATGTGCAAAGCGCATTCTCACGATATCGTTATTAATAACACTTGCTTAGTTCAAAAATCAGGAGGAAAGTCTGATTTCAATAGAGATGAAAAAGCCTAAAATGAAAATTGCTGCAATAGTCTTATCAGCAGGTGCATCTACTAGGATGACTGGATACAAGCAATTACTTCAATATAAAGGAGCTCCTTTTTTACAGCGACTTTTCAAAACCCTAGAGACTATTAATCTAGAAAAAATCATTTGTGTAACTGGTGAATTACACCAGGAGCTCATCGATCTTTCATCTTCAAAAAACATATCTTTCGTAAGGAACATAAACTATAAAAATGGAATGCTTTCTACTATCCAATTGGGACTTTCAGAAATTATACAAGAAGAAAATTATGATGCAGTTCTGATTTGCTTAAGTGATCAACCTTTAATTCCCCTTGCCCATTATGAGCGTATTATTAAAGAGGCAGAAGAATCTGACAAAACCATTATATGCTCGTCTTACAACGAAACTTTTGGGCCACCTTTACTATTTAAAACAGAGCATTACAATGAAATTTTACAACTGCAAGGAAAATCAGCTAAACCATTTATAAAGAAAAACAAATCAGAAGTGCATTTTATCGATTGTGATGAAGCAGGAAAAGATATTGATACAGATGAAGACTATCAAAAATTAATAGAGTTTGATGGAAAATAGATATATACGACATATTCTTTTAGACAAGATTGGAGAGGAAGGCCAAAAGAAACTATCAGTTCAAACACTTGCTATAGTGGGATGTGGTGGATTAGGAAACATAGCTGCTGCTTATCTTGCTGGTGCAGGAATAGGAGAATTGATTCTTATTGATGGTGACCGTCCAGACATTACAAATGTGCATCGACAAATTCTATATACAGGTAAGGAAACAGCTAGTAAATCCAGAGCACTCCAACTTAAATTAGCAGAATTAAATCCTGAGATAAAATACACCGTTCACGAAGAACGTCTTTCAAAAGAAAATTGTGAACGGATTCTTCAAGATGCAGATCTGGTTTTAGAATGTACTGATGATCCTATATGCAAATATCTTGTCAATGACTTCTGCGTACTAGAGAATATTCCCATGATTTATGGTGCAATTCATAAGTATGAAGGTTATGTTTCTGTTTTTAGAAACTTGGAGGAAAATGACATTCACTTGAGAGACATCTTCCCACAACCAGATCTTAATATTCCTAGCTGTTCTGAAGTTGGAGTATTAAGTACTATTGCGGGAATGATCGGTCTTATGCAAGCTAACGAAGCTTTAAAGTTCATTCTTAAAATAGGTGAAACATTGGAAGGTAAACTACTGACATACAATGTTCTAACTTACAATCAAATGAAACTTTCTTTACAAAAATCTTGGACAGAAGATATAGAAGAATTATGGGAAACGACTGATTATACCCCATTAGATTGTTTAATAATTCCTGAATTAGCTTGGTCGGATGCAAGAGAAAGTAGAGCTAATTATAACTGGATTTCTATAATGACTAAAGCTGAACATCATAGTATTTGCGATCTGGCAACTAATCATTCCATATCAGATTTAGATGAAATCGTGAAAATATCGGAAGAAAAACCTACTATTATTTACTGTAGATCAGGAGCAAAATCAAAAGCATTTATTGGCCAATTATTAAATACTCATCCTTATTTAGAGCTTTATAATTTAGCTGGCGGATATATGCAATATCAGAAAGAATCAAGTTCTGATTAGTTTTTTTTGGGTTAACCCCAAAGAGGTTAAAGCTTAGCAAAAAGGTAAAGGGAGCACGGTGCTTTTTCTTTGGGCCCCAGCCCAAAATAAAAAATCAAGGTCTTGCATTGACCCAATAACTTCCATTAGAAAGAAATTCTTTTTTCCAAATAGGAACGTCTTTTTTTAGATTATCAATAATATATTCACAAGCTTGAAATGCTGCTTTTCTATGTTTACAAGAAACGGTAATTATTACTGCAATTTCTGTAATAGCTACCTTCCCTACTCTATGATGAATACATACTTTACTTGCTCCAAAAGTTGATTTCGCATCATTAGCTATTTTTTCTAACTCTGCTATAGCCATAGGTTCGTAGCATTCAAAATCTAGATGCGTAATTTCTTCTCCTTTATTCCATTGACGAACTGTACCTACGAAAGCATTTATTCCCCCACAAGCAGGTTCTACTGCATATTGGTAGCAATGATCAAGATCTAGTTCTTGTTCTGAAATTTTTATTTCTATTGAATTATCCACCACTAACAGGAGGTATTATAGCAATCTCATCAGTAGACGAAATGGCATCGGTTTCATTGGCAAAAGCCTGATTAACAGCCACTCTAAAAGCCGTATATTCTTTAAATTCTGGATAAGCATCCGTCAGATAGTTACGCAAGGATTCTACAGAATTCACATGGGAAGCATCCAATTCAACGGATGAACCTCCTATAATATCTTTAGCTATGCCAAAACATAATACTTTCATATTAAAAAAGATGTTCTACAAATAATCTAACTGCTACTATAAGAATTACAAAGGCAGTAATTTGTTTGACAAATCTAGGAGAAAATTTCAGAATGGTCGACCTTACACCAATTTGACCACCTAAAAAGACACAAAACAGCAAGGGCAACAGCTGAGACCATTGGATGGAAAACCCATAAGTGGAAACCTGCCCAATCAATCCAGCACTAGAATTCAAAAGAATAAAAACAGCGGCGGTTGCGGCAATAATTTTGGGCTTACCCCAACGAGAAATATGAAGAATAGGTGAAAGAAATATTCCACCACCAATCCCTACAATTCCCGATAAAAAACCTATTCCTCCCCCTATTAGAGCATTGGAAAAACGAGGCAATTGTCTTGATTCCTTCACCTGTCCAAAAAACATAACAAGTGATGCAAGTAAGAGCGAAAATCCCAAAATAATGAAAAACGTTTGTTGCGAAAGTCTAAACCTTCCACCCAAATAAGCTAATGGAACACTAAGAATTATCAAAGGAATTATTCGCCTCCAATTTATTTCAAGATGTTTGGCAAATAAAAAAGTAGATCCTAAAACAACAGTTATGTTGCAACACAGTGCAATTATTTTTAAATCTGTAAAATCCAAATTCATCAAACTTAAGACAGCTAAATAGCTTGATCCACCACCAAAGCCTGCTGAAGAATAGACAGCAGCAATGACAAAGAACAATAAGCAAAGCAAGATTATTTCTTGACCCATTTAGTTGGATTGAAAAATCAAATGTAGCGAATTCACTTGAAATGCTATATTTGATGTATTTATAAAATGAACTTTTAAATAGAATTTACATTCTTATTGTTTAAAATCTCTACATTGTTAAAAGACTCACATAATAGAATTATTGATTATTTGCGGATTGCTATCACTGACAAATGCAATCTGAGATGTCAATATTGTATGCCAGCAGAAGGCATAGACTATGTAAAGCAGGCTGAGCTTCTGACATATGAAGAAATTCTTCGAATCGTTTCTGTAGTTGCAAAAGTAGGAGTCAAAAAAATTCGAATTACAGGAGGTGAGCCTTTTCTAAGAAAAGATCTACCCTATTTGATAAAGTCTATTAGCGAAATTAACGGAATAGAGAAAATTGCTATCACAACTAATGCAACAATTTGTAAAAAGTATGTCGATGAATTAATCCCTTATGGATTGACAGAATGGAATGTTAGTATAGATTCATTAGACAAAGAGCGATTTTTTGAAATTACAAGAAGAAATGAATATGATACCGTTATAGATTGTATCAATTACCTAAAAAATCACCCAAAGATCAATCTCAAGCTAAATACTGTGGTTATGGAACATCATAACATTGATGATATAGTTTCACTTGTAGAGTTGACAAAATCTGATGATTTATCTGTTCGTTTTATAGAAGAAATGCCGTTTAATGGTTCTGGAAATGAACAAGTGGAATTAAAATGGAACTATAAAGCAATTCTAAATCATATAGAATCACATTTTGGGAAAACGATAAAGATTCCAGACCCTAAAAACAGCACTTCATTTAATTATCAGGTTGAAGGATATAAGGGAAGTTTTGGTGTAATTCCAGCTTTCACTCGATCTTTTTGTGGTTCATGTAATCGTTTAAGGATGACTCCAGTAGGAATTATCAAAACCTGTCTTTACGACAAAGGCACATTCAATGTAAAGAAAATGATTCGAGCTGGAGCGACCGATGCTCATATAAGAACAGCAATTCAAGAAGCGATAAAATACAAATCAAAGGATGGATTTGAGGCAGATAGAAAGAGAAGAGGAGGAAATTCATCATTATTATCAATGGCACAAATAGGAGGATGATAACTGTACAAGAAGCAATGGAGTTTATCTCAAAACAAGTTCAAGATTACGGTAGTGAGATGATAGATTTAGAAGTTGCAAGAGGCAGGATATTAAGTGAAGATTTAGTCGCAGATAGAGACTATCCGCCTTTCGATCGAGTTACGATGGATGGAATTTGTATTAATTATTCAGCTTATAAAGCAGGTAAAAGAAGCTTCAAAATAGAATCCATAGCCGCAGCAGGTTCACCGTTTCAAACATTGATCAATGACACAAATTGTATAGAAGTCATGACTGGAGCTGGCATGCCTTCAGGTGCTGATACCGTGATAAAATATGAAGAGTTAGATATTGACGAAGAAACGAACACAGCACGTCTTCACAAAAATATAGAAGTAACCTTCAAACAAAATATTCATTTTCAAGGAAGTGATCATAAAGGTGGCAAGATCTTATTAAAAAAAGGAACTAGGTTAAGGCCAAGTGATATAGGAATTGCTGCCAGTTTAGGACATGCACAAATATCAGTTAACAAGGTACCAAAAGCCGCAATCATTTCTACCGGTGACGAACTTGTAGACATAGATAAAACTCCCCTTCCGCATCAAATTAGAAAATCAAATGTGTATACCATTAAATCACGTCTTGAACAATATGCAATAGAGGCAGATTTATTCCACTTAATTGATGAGAAGGAAGCAATACGGTCAAGTTTAGTTCAGATCATAGAAGATTACGAAGTCGTGATATTGTCAGGAGGTGTTTCAAAGGGTAAATTCGATTATATTCCTGAAATTCTTACTGAGTTAGGTGTTGTAAAGGATTTTCATAAAATCAAACAAAGACCAGGTAAGCCATTTTGGTTTGGACGAACAGAGGATACAATAATATTTGCATTACCAGGAAACCCTGTCTCATCTTTTGTTTGCACTAAGAAATACATAGAACATTGGCTGTGTCAATCCTTGGGAATCAATAGGAAATTAGTTTATGTTGAATTGGCTGAAGACGTTCTTTTTAGTCCTGATCTTCATTATTTCTTAGAAGTGGAAATAGAGTATACATCAGATGCAAAAATACTTGCACATCCTAGAAAAGGAAATGGCTCAGGTGATTTTGTAAATCTTACAAGAGCTCAAGCATTTATGGAGTTGCCAAGAGGCAAAAACACGTTCAAAGCAGGCGAGATTTATCCAATATTATTTTTCGACAATTAAGAGTATTTGCTTCTTTTCACTTTCTATTATTTTTCGACAATTAAAAATCTCTTTCGTGAATCGATCCTATTTTTTCATGTAAAGATCCTCCCGTTTTATCCCGCATTTTTGCAAGTACTTCTGCACATATAGACAATGCGATTTCTTCAGGAGATTCAGCCCCAATCTCTAAGCCAGTAGGACTATGTATAAAGGTGTAATTTGTTAAATCATCATCTACATCACCGTCTAACTTCTGAAATCTCTTTTTAGGACCTAAAATTCCCAAATATGCAGGATTCTTGTCTTTGAAATAGTTCAATAGATTAAGATCTATTTTATAATCATGCGTCATTAATAATACAACTGAATATTCATTTATTTGAATGGTGTCAGCTTTATTATAATCCATCACTTTATCTGCCATTTGGTAGGCAAGTTTCGATAATTTCTTTGCCTTGCCTAATAAGACACTCCTCCAACCTAGTTGATTTGCTATACCTAACATGGCATAAATATCATAGTTATCTCCCGCTACTATTAATTGGGTTTCAGGTCTAATAAAATCTATCAAAATACGTACAGAACCATTCTCATAATCAAACATCTTAGCCCTCTTTTTCGCACGCACCAAATCAATATCTTGAAACAGTTTTTCAGATTCAAGTTCTGCAAATCCATTTAAGTCTGCTCCAGGCTTAACTAATAATATTTGCCCTATTAAGTCCTCGTTAGAATGAAGGACAATTTTCAACATGACATTTGGTTCTGTCTCATTTGTTATACTTCTTAAAATCTCTATCTCATTATGTGGATCCTCTATATCGATGGGAGTTAATAACAACTCTATTCGCCCATTACATCCTAGCCCAACGCCAACTTGATTTTGATCATCCTCCATCGTATCGTAAACAACAGATGTGACTTTATTATCGAAGATCGCTTTTTGAGACCTTCTAAGCGCATCACCTTCTAGACAACCTCCACTTATTCCTCCTGTCCAAACACCACTACTTTGAACAAGCATTCTTGCTCCTATTCTTCTATAGGCAGATGCTTCTACATCTACTACGGACGCAAGAGCTAGCTTTTCTTTATTTCGATCAAGTGCATCGTATTGTTCTATAATTTTCCGTATTTCTTTCATATCCTACAAAATGAACTATTATAAAAGGTATTTCAAGGATAAATGTTTTCTAAATCAATTAAATTTTAAAGGAATATAACCTCATAAAATTTTAAAGGAAATTTATTGATCCTTTTCTTTTTTCTCGGGCTTTACGCCCAAAGATTATAGAACATTTACTTATCGCTAATTATCTATCCTCTTTGTGATATTCCCGGGAATGAGTTCCAAAATTTTCTAAATTTACTACTTAATCATCTTGCAATTGCGCAATCTAATTGCATGGTTCTTTTATTTTCCATCTCATATATCTCAAAACTTGGTTGAAATAATAGCAAATCCATATTTCTTAACGCATTACTTTGAGAATTAAAGAGAAAACAAAACGCCAAAAAGGCATTACCTGTATGTATTCATACAATACATTTAATACAATAAACCCTTTTAAGGGTCAACTCAATATTAACTAAAATCAAAAAGTTTTGTAACACGTCTCCAAATCTGTTGTCTAATCAGTATTACTAAAATTCATATTTAACATATTTAAAAAATAAAGAAAGAAATGGGAAAATTAGAAGGGAAAGTAGCTGTTATCACAGGCGGTAGTAGTGGAATGGGGCTGGCTGCAGCACAAGAATTTATAAACAACGGAGCGAAAGTGGTTGTTTTTGGTAGAGGACAAGAAGCATTAGATGCTGCAACGGCTCAACTTGGAGCTAATAGTCATGCAATCAAAGGTGACATCACGAATATGGCTGATCTAGATCGTCTATATTCTGAAACTGCATCTAAATTTGGAAAAATTGATGTTTTGTTTATAAATGTAGGACAAGGTAAACTAGCTCCTATTGCAGATACAGATGAAGCATTTTTTGACGGAATGATCGATGTAAATTTCAAAGGTTCATACTTTTCATTACAGAAAGCAATTGCTCACTTAAGTGCAAATGCTTCAGTTATTATAACTACATCTTGGTTGAACGAGATAGGTTTTGGAGGAAGTAGTTTACTAAGTGCAAGTAAAGCTGCGTTACGTTCACTTGTACGAGTAGCTGCAGCTGAATTAGCTGGACAAGGAATACGAGTAAATGCAGTAAGTCCTGGTCCTATTGGTACTCCATTTTGGGGAAAGATTGGTTTGCCAGAAGATGTACTTTCAGGAGCTGCAGCTGCAATCACAGAGCAGACTGCATTGAAGCGATTTGGTTCGCCAGAAGAAGTTGCTAAAGCTGTATTGTTCTTAGCATCAGATGATTCTTCATATATAATCGGAGAAGAAATAGCAGTGCACGGTGGAATTAATTCCATCTAATTAATCAATAATTTTTAATGCCCAAAGATTTCAAAAAAGTCTTTGGGCATTTTTTTTGAAAGAACTTTTGATGTTATCGAGCATGAATCGAAGAAAGAAGTTTGGGATATATATTGGGTGTTGATTTTAGAAAATCTTTTGGGTTAAACCCAAAACAAAACACATGCCCATCTAATCTTAATTTTTTAAATCAAAAACGTTCAAAATAGAAAAACTTACTTTTACAAAACTCAATAGATCGAAACTAGGTTAAAGACACTATTGATGTCAGAGGCGTAATAAGAGTCAGTAAATAAAAGAAATATTACTTATGGATGAGATCTTTCATGAAGGGCAAAAAGCTGTTCAAAGAATTACAGGAGAGGAAGATATTGCTCAGAGGCGAATTCCAATGGTTCGGCCTAATTTACATCCGCGCTCCATTCCGTTTTTGGAGCATCAAAACCTAGCTTTCTTAGGAACAGAAGACCCAAACGGAGCACTATGGTTGTCTTTATTGGTGGGAGAAAGAGGATTCGTGCAAATCCCTTCTTTGGAAGAGATAAAGCTTGACTTGTCTAAAGTAAAAAGCAATAAAGAAGATATTTTTTTTACAAATATCAAAAC
>CAZSKA010000043.1:10256-13631 GCA_964607315.1 uncultured Saprospiraceae bacterium
CAGCAATGGATTAAAACACACAATCATCACAAAGTAGATTCTAATTTTATAGACTTTTCTCCTTTCAATGTCTTACACTCGAAATAATCAATTGAATTTCTAGTAAACCTGTGAATAGCGCAGGATTTAGAAACAAGTCATTTCAACTAACTATATTTGGAATGAATTATTCATGTATTAAATACAACTAAATGAAAACATTTGCTTTTTTCCTTCTTATAATGTGTTTTAGCATGAATAGTTTTGGACAAAAATTTGCAGTGCCAGACAGTATCTTGAGTGATCTTGAATCAACACAATTTGAATACACATTAACAGCTGAATTTAAATATAAAGTTGTTTATCCGGTCAATTATGACAGTTCCAAAAAGTACAATGTTTTACTTGGTTTGTCAGGAGGAAATTCAAACGAACAAATTGTAAATTTTTGCTATTACACATTGTTTGACTCAAAATATTTCGACGACTATATTACTATTTTACCTCTTGGCCCATTGGGTCGATCCCTTGCAGACATAGACAGCACAGAAATAAATTTACTTATTGAAGATGTAATGAAAAATCACAACGTAACGGATAAAAATTGGATTGTAGCAGGAACTTCTATGGGTGGGTTTGCTGCATTTAATTTTGCATTTGTTAGACCAGAATTGTTTGATGGCATTATTACATTCCCAGGTGGTTTGCGAACAGATAATATTTCAGAGGAATGGTCAAACTATAAAATATTATTAGCCGTTGGTGAATTCGATGAAAAAGATTGGACGTCATTAAATGAAGAGACAGAGGCGAAACTAAAAGGAAAAGTCAAAAGCGTAGAGACTTTAATCTTGGAGGGACAAGAACACATCATCTCACCTGAATACGATATAGATACCGTTTACAGTAAATACTTTAATAAATAAATTTTAATAGTTTCTTCTTCAAATGAACATAGATTAAATGTCATCTTTTGAGTGGAACATTATGATTAACTATCTTTTCCTAAAGAAGTCATTCTACACCAATCAGCTTGCCGTCATTCATTTTCAACAGTCCCACATATTGACCAATTCCAAGAATTAAGACGATTACAGCTACACTTGCAACAAGGATGTTACCAAGAGATGAAATCTCAAATGGATTGAAGATTAACAAGACAACACTTCCAACAACCCATAATAGGTCTTGAATTATTATCCATAAGACAAACTTGGATCTCTTTTTTATAATTTCAGCAAGAATCGTCAGAGAAAAAAATAAGAGAAGAATACCTAAAATGGTGAAAAAACTACTCGATTCAACAGCAAATAGTCCTTCAATTTTTTTCTTAAAAATCAAAAGTGTAGTTCCAGTTGTAGCTGAAAAAATCGCATTTGCTGTAAGGTATTTTTGTAATAAATTCATAAGCTAAATATTATTTAATACTTCAAAAGTAACTATACCAATAGCATTCAAATTGATATTTTACGCCAACATTACATATCTTTGGTAAATGAAAATTTGTGCATCTTATCTAGATAAATTATTTAATTACGCCGAGTACCAAAATATTCAATTAAGTACTTTCGACAGCGAATCAATTGAAGAGAGCCTCAACACATACGATGTTGATGAAAAAATTGATTCGTCTAAATATTTATCGGCGTTTAACCGTATTGCAAAGTCATCCAAAATTGAAGATTTTGGTTTGAATTTTGGAAGTTTCCTGAATTTAGATGCTTTGGGATTAGTAGTTCAAATATCTTTAAACACATCAAGCATTGAACAAGGTGTTTTAATTCTTGACAGTTTTTTAAAAGACAAATTTCCTTTAGTCGAAGTACATATTAAAAAGGATGAAAATCACTACATCATACACTTAGAGAGCATAGTTGAAGATGTTTTTCTAAAGAAACATCTTTTAGATCTTGTTCTCGGGATTATTTATAGGGAAGTTCGTCTTATGATTCCTTCATCTTTTGCCATCAAGATAAAAGTGCCAGATGTAAATCTAAAACCATATCAAAATGCCTTTGAAGTAGAAGTTTCTAATGATGATGTTTACCAAATTGAATTGCCATTGGAAATTATTCATACAGAAATCAATGAAAATAAGATAAAACAAATAGAGCTTTTACTGCCGAAATTTTTGGCAATGTCAAATGACAACATGGAAAATAACTTCACTACCCAGGTTCGAAAAATGACATTAAATATGTGTACACCTGAAGTGCCAAATTTCGAAAAAGTTCTTAAACAATTTCCATTAAGTAAACGAACAGTCCAACGCAAATTAACTAACGAAGGCACTTCATTTAGGCAAATCGTGAATAAGATAAAAGAAGAGCTTTCTAATTATTTGAAAAATGAAAAACATCTAAAAATTAAAGACATTGCGTATATCCTTGGATATTCAGAACCAAGCGCCTATTTACATGCTGTGAAATCCTGGAGTAAGAAAAATTAACGAAAAGAACTCAATTCCAACAATCTAAAATCAATAAATCAATCACTTTCGTAGTACAAAGAATTTCAACATTAGTTTAGGTATTTTGCAATAAAAGATACAGCATTTTAGGAATATATTTTTTAGCTTTCTGCTACTTTCCAAACCTCAATTAAAATATATTTATAATAATGCAAGATTCAATGACAGAAGCAGAAATGGTGGACTATATTACCCAACATGAAGTCTTTTCAGGGTTTAATGACTCGGAAAAAACAAATTTCATGTCATTAGTTTCATTCTGTAGTGTTGAACGAAACAAAACGATATTTGAAATTGATGACAAACCAGATCATATATTCATGCTTACCGAAGGTTCTCTTCAATTACAATTTCCAAATCGGACAAAATTAGACTTAAGTCCAGGAGAACTCATAGGAGAAATAGGCGTATTAAATGGGGATTTCAGACTAGGTAAATTAGTTGCTATCAAGAATACAAAAATGATTGCAATTAATATGAAAACCTTATTTGAATCGAAAGATATTCCTGCCTCAATTGGCTTGGAAATAATTCAACGATTAAGTAAAAGAGTAACTAATTATTTAAGATCTGTTCAACAAACATCTACCAAAGAAATTATTGAACTAGGAGAAGATAATGAAATCGAATTCAAATCTACTTTGAGATGGAACTTGAAGTCTGAAAGGAAAGATGGAAAAATCACTTTTGCAATCCTAAAAACATTAGCGGCGTTTCTAAATAGCAGTGGAGGAACTTTAATTGTAGGTGTGGCAGATGATGGAGAAATTCTAGGTTTAGAAAATGATCGATTCGAAAACGAAGATAAAATTTTACTGTTTTTGACAAGCAAAATTAAATCCAATATAGGCACCTTATATCTAGAACATATTAGTTATCATCTTGAAAAAATAAACAATAAATCCATTTTGAGAATCGATGTTACG
>CAZSKA010000043.1:13731-20447 GCA_964607315.1 uncultured Saprospiraceae bacterium
AAAACAAAGCCAAGTGAATCAAATTCAACTATACGGTGCAGACTGGTGTCCAGATTGTAGAAGAGCAAAAGCCTTCCTTGAAAATAACAATATTTCATACGAATTCATCGATGTGGATCTAGATGAAGCTGCTACAAGAAAAGTAGAATCTATTAATAAAGGTAAACGAATTATCCCTACAGTAATTATTAATGGCAAGTCTTATACAAATCCTAGCAATGCTAAATTAGCTGCAGCTTTAGGAATCAATGACGGTTTTCATATTATTCTTTATGGAGCTGATTGGTGTCCAGATTGTAGAAAATCAAAAGCGTTCTTAACCGATAATAAAATTAATTTCCAATACATTGAAACCGATAAACATGAATGGGCCATTCCAATAATCACCAAAATAAATAATGGAAAAAGGAAAATACCCACAATTATCATTAATGATGACATCGTGCTTATTGAGCCTGAAAATGAAGAATTAAGACAAGCTCTAAAGCTAGATGAAGTCAAAGAAGAAAGAATATTTGATAGCATAATTATTGGAGGAGGAGCTGCAGGATTGACTACTTCTATTTATGCACAAAGAGATAGATTTAATACACTGATTTTGGAAAAGAAAACAATTGGTGGAAATGCCTTTTTAACTCAAAAAATTGAAAACTATCCTGGTTTCACATCAATCTCCGGACCTAAATTGATGGACAAAATGGAAGACCAAGCAAGAACATATGGCGCAACAATTAAAACAGGCGAGGATGTTGTTTCAATTGAAAAAGAAGAAGATTTATTTAAGGTAATTACAAAGACGAAAGAATACTTTGGGAAAACAATTGTTTTGTCGACTGGCTCAACGTACCGTCAATTAGGAATTCCTGGTGAAGCTGAACTTATTGGTTCTGGAGTGCATTTTTGCGCGACATGTGATGGTGCATTTTATAGAGAAAAGGATATAATTGTAATTGGTGGTGGAAACTCTGCTTTGGAAGAGGGTATCTTCTTAGCTGGATTCTGCAAAAGCGTAAAAATAGTACACATATTGCCAGAATTTACTGCAACCGAAACTTATACAGACAAACTGAGTTCTGTAAAGAACATATCCACCTTTATGAATAAGAAATCTCTTGAATTTATCTCCGATGAAAATGGTAACTTTAAAGGATTAAAAATAGAAGACAATGAATCCAAAGACCAAGAAATCTTGGAAGCAGATGGCGTTTTCGTTTTTATTGGTTTAATTCCAAATACAAAGCCTTTCGAAAATATAATTGACTTAAATGAAAGAGGTTTTATAAAAACATCTAGTCTTGCAAGGACGTCACTAAATGGAATCTTCGCAGCTGGAGATTGCAGAGAAGGTGCAATTGCGCAAGTCGCAGCAGCAACTGGCGAAGGTGTTTTAGCAAGTTATGGCTTAAAAGATTATTTAAAATAATTTCAGTCAACAAAACATCTTAGATTCGATTTTTGCTGCTTTAAAATAGAAGTTTGTACCGTTTTTTTTAATGTTTAAAACAACTTATATGTCTAAAATATTTACATTATTTTTTTGGTTCATGTTGGTATTAGTATTCAATGCTTGTAAAAATGAATCTAATAATAATCATAAACCACAGGAGGATTCTCATGCTGAATCTGAAGACCTGTATACGGTACCAGGATTGGAACATGGCTTACTCCAGTCACCGATAAACATCCTGTCAAGTGAAACAAAACAAGGTGACCATCGAATTGAATTGTACTTCAATGATGAAATAAATAAGATTGAAAATAAAGGACATACAGTTCAATTAAGTTTCGCTCCCGGTAGTACTATAACAAAAGATGGAAATACATATGAATTTAAGCAAATTCATTTTCACACTCCATCTGAACACCATATCGATGGAATTCAATATCCTATGGAAATGCATGTAGTAAATACCATTGTTGATTCGGTAAATAGTAATGCTGAACAGTACTTAGTTTTAGGTATATTATTTAGAATGGGTGAAGAATGTCTATTCATAAACGAATTTATTAATGAAATCCCTGATTCTGAGAATGCTTCTCAAAATATAGAAACAGGAACAGTCCAATTAACTGATCTTATTGGTGAAGCTTCTGAGGAAAATCTTAACTATTGTTACCATTATAAAGGTTCATTAACAACGCCTCCATATACTGAAAGCGTTAATTGGTTTATCTCAAAGGAAATTTATGAAGCCTCTAGTGATCAATTACAAAAAATCAATCAAATAGAAGGTGATAATGCACGTCACGTGCAAGCTACTTATGGAAGAGTCGTTTCAGAAGATTAGTTTATATTTATCAATTTACTCAAGCTTATTTTATTGATTCTATTAATGCTTAAGGATCAATTGTACCAACTTTTAAAAATTAAATGAAGAAAATAAAACTACTTAGTTACGCAGAATTAGAAGAGAACAAACCAATTGGAAAGCTTATTAATGGTCTTGATTTAGTTGTGATTAAACATAAGGACGGTGTATCTGTGCTATATGGTAGATGTCTGCATAGAGGAGCATTAATGGCCGATGGCTATGTTGATGGAGACAATATTATATGTGGAGTTCATAATTGGGATTATAGAATAGATACAGGTGTTAGTGAATACAACAATGAAGAAGCACTTCATAAATTCTATTCAGAAGTTTCAGATGGTTTCGTATACGTCGATGAAGATGAAATTGACGAATACCTAAGGAAGAATCCTCAACCATTTAATAGAGAAGAATACTTAGGAAACTATGCTGATACGCATCCTGAAAGTACCGAACCTTATACATCTTATATAAAAGAATTAGCTAAGAATGGTTTGAAAAACTGGGGACACCATGGTCCTTCAGAATCTATGGGCGTTGATAGAAACACCTTACCAAAATGGGAAGATATTCAATTCCTACCTGCTCAACTAGCATCTCGTCCATTGTTGGATGAAGAGGCAGTAACTACTCAAGTAGTAATTGGAAAAAAAGCAGCAAAACCTTTAAAATTAGACATTCCATTATTTGTTTCTGATATGAGTTTTGGCGCATTATCGAGAGAAGCGAAAATTGCATTGTCGATGGGAGCTGAAATGTCTGGAACAGGAATTTGTAGTGGAGAAGGAGGAATGCTTCCTGAAGAGCAAGAAAATAACTCAAGATATTTCTATGAATTAGCTTCTGGTAAGTTTGGCTTTTCTTGGGATAAAGTAATGAAAGCACAAGCATTTCATTTCAAAGGTGGACAAGGAGCAAAAACAGGAACTGGAGGGCATTTACCTGGGAACAAAGTAACCAAGGAAATTGCAGAAGTCAGAGGATTAAAAGTTGGTCAAACAGCAATTTCGCCAGCCGCATTTCCTGATCTTTTTACAGCTGAAGATTTTAAATTATTTGCCGAAGAAGTTCGAAAGAAGACAGGAGGAATTCCTATAGGTTTTAAGATAGCAGCAAGTCATATTGAAGCAGATATTGACTTTGCAATAAAAGTTGGTGTCGATTATATTATTCTAGACGGACGTGGTGGAGGAACAGGATCCGCTCCTACTATTTTGAGAAACAATATCAACGTTCCTACAATCCCAGCATTAGCAAGAGCAAGGAAACATTTAGATAAAGTAGGAGCAGATGATATTACACTTGTAATTACTGGTGGTCTTAGAGTTGCAGAAGACTTTGCAAAGGCAATGATGCTTGGTGCAGATGCTATTGCAGTTTCAAATTCTGCATTGCAAGCAATAGGTTGTTTAGGAATGAGAGCTTGTAATTCCAATAATTGTCCTGTCGGAATTGCTACCCAAAAGGATCATTTACGAAATAGACTAATAATTGAAGCTTCAGCTAATCAACTGAATAATTTTTTCAATGCAACGAATGAATTAATAAAAGTTGTTGCGAGAGCATGTGGACATGATGATATTTCCAAATTTAATCACAACGACCTCTCAACTTTCAACTATGATTTGCATCGATTAACAGGTATAAATTACGCAGGTATAGTCAATTAAGCAAACGGTATAATATAGAGCATAAAGTGTATTGAATGATTACTGTGATGCAGCAATAATGCGAGCTTATGCTCAAAAGTGAGATGTTCAAATTAGATACGGTGAAGTTCTAACGAAGGTTTCTTCAATTAAAATAGTGCAATATAATTCACTAGTTGATTTTTTGGGCTTAAAGCCCAAAGTCAATACATATTGGTGTTAAAGATTTGAACATACAAATTCCACAAGGATGAAAACGCATGTGGTATTGTTTCCTCAATCTAAATAATCAATGATTATTACCTATTAATAAGGAACACCTAGTTCCTTTCTTAAATCTTCATGCTTAGCAGCATTATAATTCCAATAATCAATATTCATGGATTGATCCAATACCGCTGTTGTAGTCAAAGTCTTATTGGGAGCTCTTTTATCAGCGTATGTTTCCTCCCACATGGAAATCTCATGAGGAAACTTTGTATCAAAAGTGATTTCTAACCTTCGCTTTTTTTCTGGATACCAAAGCGAATACACAGACTTATCTTCTCCTTCTATTAATTTAGCTTCAGCCTTTTCTGGCTCAAATTCATGTTGTTCCAAACGAGTATAATATAAGCCTGGAATAATTTCAATTTTACCAATCGGCAATTTTTTATAATCAATCCGAATTCTTGACCAAATTTCATCTTCAGTAAATTTATCCGATAACTTAAATTGTCGATCTCCTTCCTGTTCAAAATAAGAATAGGAAACAACATCGTATTGATTACCTCTTTTATTCATTTGAGAAAATATATGTCCACACCATTCTTGACCTGTCGCAGAGGCTTTCACTAATCCTTGTTCTTCTTTTATCGGTGTAAAAGTAGATAGCATCATTGAATACGGATAAATTCCTGTACCAAATTTTTTCAACAAATTCATCTTCAATACAGGAATATGATCCTTCGTATTTTTATAACTATTAGGCTTCACACCCTTCTTTTTTGAAAATGGTTGAGCAACAAAAATAACCGTCGCTTTTCCTTGATGAAATTCGCCATACCTAGCTTGAGTAAGATTATAGGTCTTAATTTCAGCTTTATCAGCATACCAATATGCATTGAAAAGACTATCCTTTTCAGCATCATCAACTATAGTAATCGCTGGCGAATCTTTTGTTCCTTTATTTAAACTAAACGACCAAAATCCCATAGATAAACCTACTAAGGTAAATACTCCAAGTGAAATTTTAATGACACTGCTCATCTCTGTTATTTTATTTTAGAGATCAATCACCCATTTCAGGAGTTGATTACTAAATATTTCATTTATAATTTTACTTGCTTGAACTGGTTCTTGCATGGGATGATCCTTAAATACTTTTCTATTTAATTCTTCCACTGTGTCTGTTATCTCAATAGCATTCTTAGCTGATAAATCACTAATCTTTGATTTATATCTTGTATTAAACTGCAGATTATGAGGATCAACTTTTCCAGCTTTTATATATCCTCTTGTTTTTTTAGAACATCTACACGGATTGTCTTTATTTACAAGACCACATCTTTTGTTCATCCACTCATAAAGGTCTTTTCGAGATCTCATCAGTTTGATTCTGAAATTACCTGAAGTTATTCCCATAATTTCTCCCCCCAAATTGTGATCAACATCGAATAACTCTCCTAAAATATAGACCATGCGTTGCTCTTTGGACAAACACATCAACATGCCTGACGTACAACTTATTCTAAGTTCATCAATAGTTTCTTTTAGCTCACTTTCTTCCTGCTCATTTAATTCCGAAACAGGCATATTGTCTATACTATTAAAATAACTCTCAAAATCAACAATGTGGTATTTTGAACTTCTCTTCCGTTCGTTCGTGAAATGATTTACTGTAATTCGATACAACCACGTTCTAAAATTACTTTTACCTTCAAATTTAGATAAATTAGTAATTGCTTTTATGAAAGCCTCCTGTGCTAAATCTTCAGCGTTCTGAGTATTACTCGTCATCTTTAAAGCAAGATTGTAGACAAATAATTGATGCCTGACAATTAAGTTTTGAAGTGCTTTCTTGTCTCCATTAATTCCTAACTTCACAAGTTTAATGTCTTCAAAATCTGAGTACTCTTTTAAAAAAGGATTTTCCATTTGATAATTTTTACTAAGAACGATTACTTGATATAATATGCCTTATTATATTTCAAAATAACTTATCATCTGCAGATGCTACATAACTTGCAGGCACTTTGATACTATTTAATCTTAAATATACGCCTAATTGCGCTCTGTGATGTATGATATGGTTAAAAACATATCTTCTTACAGCTGTATGCTTTTTACCAGAAAAGAATATGGTTTCCCCATTTCTCATTGTCCAAGTCTCCATTAATTGCTCATTAGTCACCTCTTCCAAAGCTTTCTTTCCTATAGCAATGTTCCTTTCAAATTGGTCAAGAATTTCTGTCTTAGCAGTTATATTTTTTGGAGGAGTTGCTTTACTCCAATCCAATTCTGCATTTTGAGTTATTGCAGGGATCCAACTAGCGATTGGCAACATATGGTTAACTAACTCACCAAATTTCTTCGACTTTTCATGAAGCTCAAAATCAAAAAGATCTTCAGAAATAGATTCTAAAAATCTCTTTGTGGTATTCATTTCATCTATAAACTCACCTAAGTATATTGTATTCAACTCCATAATTTTTTTTTTATTAAGCATACATAAAAAGTATCTAAAGAGCCAGTGCTCTTTAGACACTTATATTAT
>CAZSKA010000044.1:0-19927 GCA_964607315.1 uncultured Saprospiraceae bacterium
TCTATTTTTTCATTCCTATTCTAATTTTAGCAATTGCAGATCCTATGGCAGCTTTAGTCGGAAAAAGGTTTCCTTATGGTAAATATTCGCTTCGTAATCTAACAAAAACTATGAGTGGATCATCGAGTTTCTTTGTTGTGGCATTCATAATTAGTTTTATCTCTCTTAACTTAAAGATGGAAGAAACTATGATTTCTACTTTATTAATTAGTTTAGTCATTGCTATAACTACAACTGTAGGTGAAGCTATTAGTATAAAAGGTTATGATAATATTATAATTCCAGTTTGCGCTATTGCTTCATTATTAATGTTCAGTTTATGAGTGAAATAAAATTAATTTATTGCGATTCAGCTGAATGGAATTCATGGAATAACAAACTCACTTATGAGCAAGGATTTCTATTAGGAGCAATTGTTATTTTTGAAAATAACTTGATACAGGGCCAAGTAATAATATATGCTAATCCTCACCATCAGATTAATAATAGTAAAACAATTTCTCTTGGTAATATTAATCTGCCTGATGATGATTATACCTTCTCAGAAGTTCATAACTTAAGTATAGTTGCAGCAACTAAATTAGAAGCTAAATATATCATTAGTCCAATGGACGGAAGCACATGGAATAATTATCGATTTGCTAGCTTTCAACCACAATCTCCATTCTTTCTTGAAACTACAAACGAAGAATATCCTTTACAACAGTTTAAGAAACTAGGATATAAAGTTTACGCAAACTATATTTCTAGTATATCAAATAAAATATTCCATTATTGGGAAAAGAACAAGAGTAAATACGATTCTTTTATAGAAATGGGAATGGAGTTTCATAATTTCAATCTAGACCAAGCTGAAGAAGAATTTCGAGATCTTGCGACTTTTTGTAATAGTGCATTTAGAAAAAACCTTTTTTTCAGTCCTATTTCTGAAGATGAGTTTGTTGAGAAAATGATGAAGGTTATTCCCATTTTAAATCCTGCTTATACTATCATAGCGAGAATGAATGAAAAGATCGCTGGATTTATTTTTGCCTATCAAGACATTAATTCTAAGGATACTAAAAATATAATTGTAAAGACTCTTGCTCGTGATATCGACCAACCATATGGTGGCTTAGGTTCTGTATTAAGCTCCCTTTCTATGAGAGCAGTGGAAAAAGATGGTTTTGAAAATTGCATTCACGCATTAATGTATGACAATAATATATCAACAAATATTTCTAGTAATTTTCATGGTAAAATACTTAGTAAATATGAACTCTTATTCTACACGATATGAAAAAAAATATAGTAGAAATATTTTTTGATGCCGCTAAAAAATATCCTGGCAATACAGCTATGGTATATAAAAACAAGCAGATCTCTTATAAGGATTTAGAATTACAAGTACAATCCACTGCTCATTACTTCAAAACTAAAGGAATAAAAAAAGGAGATAAAATCCTTGTTTTCGTTCCTATGTCTATCCAATTATATTCTACTGTTCTCGCTTTGTTTTCCATTGGTGCAATTGTAGTCTTCGTTGACGAATGGTCAAATAGATCAAGGTTAGAGAAAGCAATTCAAGTGGTCGATATAGACACTATTATCGCACCCAGAAAATTCATATTACTTGCTTATGTATTCCCCGGATTTCGGAAGATAAAAAGAAAACTAGTTGTACCTAACAAAGTAAAACATGCTAAACATGATTTTGAATCTGTAGATAAAAATGACACCGCTCTTATCACATTTACAACAGGAAGTACCGGAATCCCTAAAGCAGCTAATAGAACTCATCAATTCTTGTGGGAACAGTTTAGAATATTAAAAGATGAAATAAATGCACAAAAAGAAGACAATTGTCTAATCACTTTACCGATTGTACTTCTAAGTATATTAGGAACTGGTGCAACTGGTTACATTGCAGTATTTAATCAGAAGAAACCAGAAAAATTAGATAGCAGAAAACAAGCTGAATTCGCAAAACAGCACAATATAACTTTATTAATCGCCTCTCCATATTATATAGAAAAGCTCGCCGAAAGTAAAATTAATATTAGCACACTGAAAAGAATATTGACTGGCGGAGCACCTGTTTTCCCCAGATCTGCCAAAATCATTCAAGATGCTTTCCCGAATAGTGAAAATCTTATCGCGTACGGAAGTACAGAAGCTGAACCTATTTCCACTTTAAATATGAAGCGATTGATTTCAGATCACTCTGACTTAGTATCAGGATTATGTGTCGGAGAAATTCATGAGGATGTAAAATTGAAAATAATCAAAATCAGTCCTGACCCAATAGAGATAGAGGGTAGTTGGCATAAATGGGAAATAGAAAATGAGATTGGTGAGATCGTCGTAACGGGTCCTCATGTACTCGATCAATATTATAACAGTGAAAAAGCATTCAAAGAAAATAAGATAACATTTGAAAAGGAGATCTGGCATAGAACAGGTGATAGCGGATATCTAAAAAACAATATGCTTTTTCTTCATGGTAGATCTTCACAGCTAATCACTAAGGAAGATGTCTATATATCACCTTTCATAATCGAAAATCAATTGATAGAGATTGATGGAATCAAAATAGGAACGATCATAGAAAAGGATAATAATCTAGTATTATGTTTAGAAGCAAATGAACAAGTCGACAAAGAAGATATTCTTAATAGGATCGCAACGGATAATATACCGTACGATAGAGTAGAGTGGTTAAATATCATCCCTAGAGATCCAAGACATTACAGTAAGATTGAATATTCTAAACTCAAAAACTTGATATAAACCAAGTCCAAATTTTACCATAATTTAGACTTTTCATCTTTTTCACAACTCTTAATGCCTGTAAATCATCAAGATAAATTCATAAAATCTGCAGCTGATTTTTTGTGATAAAATTGCGTTCTGTCATAAATCTGTAAAACTTAAATTATTTCTTAATTTTATTTAGACTAATTACAAATAAAGTGATTTTCATTTCTATATTTGCGAAATAAAATCATAAAATGACAATCAAAAAAGCAAATCTTCTTTCTATACTTTTCCTTTCATTAATCGTTTTAGGATTCTCTTGTTGTGATCCAGAACCAAGTGAGAACGACGCTAGATTTCTAGTTAGTAATCTTGATGAATTTGGAGAGATTGACCTTGGAGGATTTGAAATTCCATCTAATTACGACATTACTGGAGATCTTGCACCTGGATCATATGGCGGTCAGATTCGTAGATTAGCACAATTACAAGAAATCGTTGATTCATCTAGAAATGAACCAATATTTTGGGACATCGCAAACGC
Organism: uncultured Saprospiraceae bacterium; assembly: GCA_964607315.1. Lineage (GTDB taxonomy): Bacteria > Bacteroidota > Bacteroidia > Chitinophagales > Saprospiraceae > JAHDFB01. The sequence goes on from CAZSKA010000044.1 coordinate 3,281, forward strand.
GATGGAAGTTGGAGGACTTTCTGATGTTTTTGCTAGCCCAGCAGCACAGAATTCAGGAACTAGTTCTTCAGATTTAAGATCAAAAATAGATGAATTAAACTTTGACAATGGAAATACAGAAGTTGCTGATGCTTTTGCAGAATTAGCGACAAGATTTGTTACTTCTAGTCAAGAAAACTTCACTAATATAGCTTCTAACGGAACTGCAGGAATGATTACTACAGGAACAAGCAGAAGACATGTTGATGCAAACGGATTAGAGTTTATTCAATTATTAGAAAAAGGACTTTACGGAGCCATTTTTTACGACCAAATGGTAGACGACTACCTAAGGCCAAGCCAAGCAGGACCTGACAATGAAGCAGGAAATAACGAATCAGCTGTGTCAAATTATGCTTCGAACGGAACAGACAGACAACATAGATGGGATGAAGCATTCGGTTACTTTGGGGCAAACCCAAATACTTATCCTAATATAGCTAATTCTTCGAATGGAGATGGTGACTTCCTTGCTAACTACACATTCGATTTCAGTGATGAAACGGAAGAAGCTTATGGAATCAATCTAGCTCAAAGAGCAATGGACGCTTTTATTACAGGAAGAGCAATTCTTAAGGCAGGTGAAGGATTTGGACCTGATCAAGAAACTACTAATGAAGAAGCTTTAGAAGCAGCAAGACAAGATGTGAAATTATATGTAGAAGCGGGAATTGCTGCAGCAGCATTTCATTATCTGAATAGTGCAATTAATGATATCACAGAAGAAGATAAAATCCATCACTTATCTGAAGCATTAGCATTCATGTATTCACTTTCTTTTAATTCTGAAGGTAGAATCAATGCTACAGAAGTACATGACGCACTTATTGTTTTGGGTTGGTCTAGTTCTGATGCAACACTTAATGGAGTGTATAATATTAATCTTTGGGACGTTACAGATGCGCAAATGAATGAAGCGAGAGATATACTTGACGTTGCATTTCCTGGCTTTGGTGATGTAGCATTTTAATCTATCTAAATGAAATCAAATAATATACTAATAGCCGTCTTATTTTTCGCACTCTTCACTTCTTGTTGTGATAGAGGAAATGGTAACATGCCTATGGAAAATGCCTTTGTTAATTTGTTAACTAATCAGATTGACAATGTGATAATCCCTAGTTTTATTGAATATCAAGACGCTTTAGATATTTTAAATATTTCAACGCAGAATCTATCAAGTGAGCTTTCTGAAGAGAATGCAAATGACTTCATCACTGCTTATAAAAACGCATATCTAAATTATCAGTCAGTGGCTGTTCATAATTATTTCGCAACAGAAACTCAAGGTCTTGTAATAAACACGAATCTTTATCCTATAGACATTGAGGTTTTAAATAATTTAATTGAAACTGAGTCATTTAATTTCAGCTTAGCATCACAAGAAAGAGCTAATGGTTTTCCAGTTATTGATTACATGATATTTCATAATAATCAGGAAGGTTTTATTCCTTACATAGAAGAGGATAACAAGCGATTGGTGTTTCTTAGTGAATTAGTAATAAGTATGAAAGATCGTGCGGATAGAATGGTGGAAAATTGGACTGGATCTTTGCGAATGAATTTTATTGATAATGGAGGAACCGCTTTGGGTAGTTCTATAAGTGTACAATTAAATAATTCGATAATTTATTACGAAGAGCATGTTAGAGAGAATAAGGTAGGTATTCCTATTGGGCTCGTAGGCCCAAATGATTCTCCTATCCCGCCTGACCCATCTAAAATAGAGGCATTTTACGAAGCGGAGGCTGAGGCAAATGAGGATTTTACCCTTGATTTGGTACGATCTGCAATCCAAGAAATGGAAAACATTTACTTAGGAAATGGCGGACAAGGCTATGATGATTTACTACTAGAAAGAGAGCAAAGTGGAATTGACGATGATATAAAAGATTTATTTCAAAGAATAATAAATGAAATAGATAATAGAACTTCTATTTCTGGAAATGATGAACTATATAATGTGATTCAAGAATTAGTCACCTTATATAAAACTGATTTATTTCCAGTGCTGAATGTTCAGGATGCTGATGGAGCATCAGATGGTGATTAAAACCTGCTTTATGCAATAAAACTTCGTCATGAAAACTGAAAAGCCGAAGAAATAACAACTTTTGTGAATGAATCATAGTCACCACTATGGTGATTGAACAAAAGTTGGCGTAGCATTTATTTCAAAGGCAGTTCAGTTTGGAATAGATTTTTTATTGGATAAAGTAGGTTTAAGATGTAATTGATATATAATTAGATCAAAAAGCGTCCGCGATTATGGACGCTTTTTGGTATTTAATGATTAAAATTTTGTGGAGTAAACTAAATAACTACATGTATAAAGAGACTTCTCTAGCGCCTCTGGTTAGCTTTAGAATTGTCTTTGGTATGTTATTGTTTTATTCTACATTTAGAACATATCAAAAAGGATGGATAAAAGAAAATTACATTGATCCTAAATTCCATTTTTCATTTATTAAAGGAATAAATCCTCTTGAAGGAAATGGAATGTATATTGTATTTCTTTTATTAGGTATTAGCGCGTTTACTATTATTATTGGAGCATTCTATAAACTTAGCACTATAGTGCATTTTAGTTTATTCTCATATGTTGAATTATTAGACAAAACTTTTTATTTAAATCATTATTACCTAGTTTCTCTTTTATTATTTTGGATGATATGGCTTCCTGCAAATAGATGGTATTCAATTGATGCTCTTTTATTCCCTAAAATAAAAAAAGCAACATGTAAAAATTGGCAAATTCTTATTTTAAAAATCCAATTGTCAGTTGTTTACTTTTTCGCAGGAATAGCTAAAATAAATGGAGATTGGATGTTAAGAGCCCAGCCATTAGCTACTTGGTTACCGGGACGTTATCAAATTCCTTTAATAGGAAATTTATTGCAATACAAGTTAACGGCATTTTTATTTAGCTGGGCTGGATGTGTTTATGATACAACCATATGGTTCTTTTTATGGCTCAAAAAAACAAGATTCATTGCTTATATTCTTGTTATTGTTTTTCATGTATTAACAGGAGTATTATTTCCGAGAATAGGAATGTTTCCTTATATCATGATTACTTCTACTATCATTTTCTTTTCTGCAAATTCCCATAAAAAGATTTTAAATGTAATTGGTGCTAAATTTCCAGAAGAAATTAATGAGATAAAAAATAAATCAAATCCTTTCATATCATTTTTCTTACTTATTTATCTAGCCATACAATTCTATCTACCTATAAGACATAATCTATATTCAGGGAATTTATTTTGGAATGAAAGAGGTTACCGATTCAGTTGGAGAGTAATGTTAATGGAAAAAAATGGCTTGACTAATTTTATTGTTAATGACCCTACAACAAATACTAGATACGAGGTAGACCAAGATAATTATTTAACACCTTTTCAAAAACAACAAATGCGCTCTCAACCCGATATGTTACTACAATTTGGAAAGCATATAGGACATGAGTTTGAAAATGAAAAAGGTTACGCACCAGAGATTTACGTAAAAAGCAAACTCTCCTTAAATGGCAGAAGAAGCCAAGTTTTTACAGATGAAAACATGGACATTTATTCAACTCCTAATCCAATCAAAAACGGTTGGATTTTACCATTAGATTCCAAATGAGAGCACGAATAAAACATATTATCATCTTAGTTTTCATGCTCTCATCTTTGGGCGGAACAGCCCAAAAAACTGTTCAACTAACAGGAGAATTAATCAATAACAAAAGCGAGGTTTTAAAAGATATTTTTATCGAAATTCCTGCATCTAATTTATCAACAGTTACAGATCAAAATGGAATATTTTATTTTGATTTAATTCCAGATATATCTTACACATTAATTTTCACAAGTTTAAATTATGAACAAAAAAGTGAAACAATAAGTATTACGACCGATACAGAAATTCAATTTCTATTAGAAGAAAAGATAATACAATTACCAAGTATTTCAATAGAATCTAAAAATGATTCATTTAATTTAAGACAATTGAGATCAATAGAAAATGGAGGTCTTTATGAAGGTAAAAAATCGGAAGTAATTAATATTGAAAAATTAATAGGAAATAAAGCTACAAATAATGCAAGACAGGCATTTTCTCATGTACCAAATCTAAATATTTGGGAAAGTGATAATGCTGGATTACAATTAGATATAGGAGGAAGGGGCTTGAGCCCAAAGAGGACAACTAATTTCAACTCTAGACAGAATGGATATGATATGAGCGCCGATGCTTTAGGCTATCCAGAAAGTTATTACAATCCGCCATTACAAGCAGTTAAACAAATAGAATTAGTCAGAGGAGCTGCGGCATTACAATATGGAAGCCAATTTGGTGGAATGATTAATTTCAAAATAAAAGAAGGAAATAAAGAAAAGAAAGTAAATCTTGAGTCTATTAATACTTATGGAGCAAATAACTTTTTTAATACATATAATTCCATAAATGGTCAGATAGGTAAATTTAATTATTACACATATGGTCAATATAAAAGGGGAGATGGATGGAGAGATAATTCTAATTTCGAACAAATAGGTGCATATTTTGCTGGTAATTATGCATTTAATTCAAACTTTAAAATCGGTGTAGAATACACACATATGAACTACTTAAGTCAACAGGCTGGCGGCTTAACAGATGAAGCATTTCTCTTAGATCCTAGAGCATCAAATAGAGAAAGAAATTGGTTTAAAGTCAATTGGAATTTGTTTGCTTTATTAATGGAATACAAAGTAAATGAAAAGACAAAGTTATATAGTCGATTCTTCGGATTAGCATCAAGCAGGTCTTCACTTGGAGTACTAGAAACACCTGATTTAGAGGATCCTATGACATTCAGAGACCTATTAGTTGGACAATTCAGAAATTACGGAAACGAAACTAGGCTATCATACAGTTATAAAGGATTGGCAAATTTACCTAATGCTTTACTCGTAGGAACGAGAGCATACAGTGGAAATACCACATTCAGTCAACAATTCGGCTCAGATGGATTCGATCCTGATTTCACCGCTATTGATACATCATTTTTCGAAAGAAGAAATTCTGAATTTAATTTCCCTAATACTAACCTTGCTTTCTTTGCTGAAAATATTTTTAGAATAACAGATAAATTCAGTTTAATTCCTGGTTTTAGAGTAGAATATATAGATACGAGATCTGAAGGATTTTTTACAAATACAATTAAAATAGATGCTTTTGAAAATTTCATTGTAGAGACAATAGAAGATTCATCGGAAAAAAGTAGAACGATATTATTATATGGTATAGGATTATCAAGTAAATTTTCTAAACAATATGAATTGTATGGAAATGCGACTTCTAATTATAGGGCAATAAATTTCACGGATGTTCAGATACAAACTAACATCCAAGTAGTAGATCCAGACATTGTTGATGAAAGTGGATATAGTTTTGATTTAGGAGTAAGAAAAAGGAATTCCGATATATTTTTCGTAGAAACAGGTTTGTATTATATCATATATGATAATAGGATAGGGGAGGTAATAGACGATGGTTTAAGATTGCGAACGAATATAGGATCGGCGAGAATCTTTGGTTATGAATTACTATTTGAATTAGACATATTAGAAGCATTAAATAAACAATCCAATCATAAATTATCAGCATTTGTCAACGGATCAGTAAATAGGGGAGTGTATACTGAAATAAACAATAGAGCTTTAGTGGGGGTTCGTTCTGGAAATAGGTTAGAAGACTTACCTATTTACAATGCTAAAGTAGGTATAAATTATGCCTATAAATCCTTACAACTATCGGCTCAAAGTAGTTGGGTAGGGCAGCAATTTTCAGATGCGGCCAATACAACTTCTGCTTTTAAAGGAGTCTTTGGAGAAATTCCAGCTTACAATGTTTTAGATTTTTCTGCGGAGTATCGATTAAATAAAAGTTGGATGTTTTCATTTAACTTAAACAATGCATTAAATAGCCTGTACTTTACAAGAAGAGCGGTTTCCTATCCCGGTCCTGGAATTATTCCTGCTTTAGGAAGAACATGGAATGTGTCAGTGGCATTAAATATTTAAAATATCCTTTTAGTAAATATTTTCTTTTTTAATATTTTGCTAATTTCGCATAAATTACAAATCAATGAGAATTCCATTTATAACAGCATTTGCACTGTTTTTTATATTTTCATGCAAGCCAGATTTTAATAGCACAAAGGCAGAATCGCAAAATCCTAAGTCTTATCCTTCTATAAATAAAGTAAAAAGTCTTATTACAATTGATGGTCATGCGACTGAAGATGCGTGGAATGCAACAGAATGGAGAGCTTTAGATCAACTTTGGCATGGCACTATGCCTACAAAAGAAGACTTCTCAGGAAAATATAAATTGACTTGGGATGAGGATCATATATATGTTTTAGCAGAAATACATGACGATATATTAATTGATACACATGAAGATGGATTAGTAAATTATTGGGATGACGATTGCTTAGAGTTATTTATTGATGAAAATAATTCAGATGGAAATCACCAATTTAATCATAGCGCATATGCTTATCACATAGCGACAAATCTAAGGGTAGCAGATATAGGAGTTGATTCATTACCTCTTTACTTGGATCACCACCTTAGAACTGCGAAAGTAACTCAAGGAAATAAAACGACTTGGGAAGTTGCTGTTAAAATATGGAGTGAAAATCCTTCGGTAAGAGGAAAGGCAAGAAAATTAAAATTAGGAGAAGATATTGGTTTTGCAGTTGCTTATTGTGATAATGACAATAGTGAAGAAAGAGAGCATTTTATGGGTTCCAATATAATAGAAGGGAAGGATAAAAATAGAGGATGGATAGACGCTGGTGTATTTAATAATTGGACTTTAATAGAATGAATTATCTAGATAATTGAATACTACCACTTTCTAAAATTGTTCTTCCTGTTATCAAACTAAATTCTATTTGATACACATAAATTCCAGGATTTAGAATCTTATTATTCAATCTTCCGTCCCATCTTATTTGCGTTTCATTAGTAAAGTTATAGACAAGATTCCCCCATCTATCAAATATTTGGAAGGTAGAAATTTCGTCTATTTTTTCGTTCGGAAAAATTTCGAAAAAGTCATTTAATCCATCATTATTTGGTGTAAAAGCATTCGGTATATATATATTACTTTCACTTATCTCAAGCTCTAAAGTACTTTCAAAAAATGAATGATAATTACCACATAAATCTGAAACAGCATTCTCTACTCTTAACGTGTATATGCCACTAGTTTCGATAGGTTTAGTAAAAATGACTTCTGCTTCTTGTGTAAATCCATCTGCTCGATTTTTGCAATTAACAACAATTCCAGCATCAATTATTTCTCCATTTTCATTAGTAATAATAATTGACTGGTTGGATGAATTACTACAATCGATACGTTCTGAAAAGGAAAGTGTTACACCTTCCCATCTACAGGATAAATCTCCTATATTAATTGCATCGATCACTGCAAAATCTGTTGTGTCAACTATAATTGCATCACCTAGATTAAACGAAAGTATATAGCCATCTTCCGAGCCACTCCATTGTTCAACTAACAATACATAGGTTTCTCCTGTTTGAACAGGAAATAAAGCATTATACGGATTATAACCAAAGCCATCACTAGGTTCAAACCCACAACCAATGCCTTGAAAAGAATACTCAGTTGTTCCATCAGCACCAGTTGTTCCATAACAAGCAAAATCTGTTGCAGCACCTCCTGAAGCATTACAACTAGAAATAAAATTTCTATCTAAATGTATTTCATCACAATTTCTTCCAGTAATATTGAATACACACCAATCGTAATCATCTTCTTCTACAGCTGGTGTAATTGTAAAACCTAAATCACCGCCTTCTATTATATTAAATATATACCAGGCCGAATTCCGCTCTAGTACTAAACAAGAAATACTATCATTAATTTCCGGGTCAATAAATCCCGTCCCAATATTTGAAACTTCCTGTACGAATGTTGTTTGACAAACTGGTATCGCACCAATACAGTCACCAATTGATGTTTGACTATTTCCTATTGTAAAAATGGAAATAAAAAAAATAATGAAAAATAATTTAATTGGTAACATCACTTCGAAAGTTACCAATTAATACATTTATTACTTTTATCTAGTGCTATTTTTTTAAAAGAATATCATACTCTTGACATAAGAAAAAGTCATCAAATCTGTAATAATCTTGATCTACCTTACCAATGTTACTGAACCTGAAATCGTTTGTTCAAATCCATCTGCATATGAAAGGCGTGCAAAATAGGAATATATTCCTACAGAAACTGAACTATTCTTAAATGTTCCATCCCATCCTTGTCCTATATCTCCAGGGTTTAAGTTGACTCCTCTGAATACTAATTCTCCCCACCTATCGTAAATTTCTATTAACCCAATATTTTGTAATAATTCATTACCGAAAATTGTAAATCGATCATTAATTCCATCATTATTTGGACTAAAAATATTAGGTGAATAAACGTCATATTTAGCTTCTACCCGCACCTGAATTGTATAAGTTAAAACACAACCATTTGAATCAACTGCGACCACTGTATATTCAGAAGATAAAATAGGGGAGACCTCTAATGAATTACATGTTGAGCAAATAGTGTCTCCTTGTAATAACCAATAGACATCTTCTACTTCTCCATCAATAAATACCTCCAGATTAACAGTATCTCCAAATGTTATTTCAAAAAATTGTTGCCCATTTATTTCTAAACTACTCTCTAAAGGCTCCAGTTCAAATGAAATAATTGTATCACATAAATCATTAAAAATTTCTAATTCATAGCTTCCAATAGATAAGGCGGGAATATCTTCAAAATTATCAAAAAATTGACCATTTAAAATATAGTCAAATTCTCCCATTTCTATACTTTGAAGTAAAACTGGATCATTGCAAACACCACTCGGGATTACTAATTCAACATCTACCTGACCAGATTCTACTGTATATTGCACTAATCTTTGTCCACAATCTCCATCTAACAGAGCTTCGTATTCACCAGGTCCTACTACTATAGATTGGCTAGTGTCGCCAGTTGACCATTCAATACTCGAATAAAAATCTGATAAATCCTCTGTTAAAGTGATCGATTCTCCACATATGATAATGCTTTCCATTACTAAAGTATCATTTATGGGTACTCCTGGATATGTCAGTTCTAAAGATATATTCGGATTTAAACAAAGATCAAATGGATCATCATTAATTTCTACTACAACCTCACTATCTAAGGGAAGAGGGGAATCAAAAACAACAGTAAAAAACGAACTTAATTCACTGTTTTGACATTCATTAGACAACAAAACTGCACTTTGAGCAGCACCTTCAGACATTATACTTAAATCACTGACATCAAAAGAATTACAAACTATTTCTTCGCTAAATTCTAAGGTAAATCCTGTAATAAAACATCCATCAAAAATAAGGTCACCATCAATAATAGAAGGTCTATCTACATCATATATTCCTACATCGTCTGCAATGGTGAAATCAATTATAAAACCATCTGTGATACCTTGTGTAAATTCAAGTATTAGGAGTGCATAAATCTCACCTTCCTCAACACCTACTAAATCATTGAAAGGTGAATAACCATTAGAATTAATAGTCGGAGGGAATACTCCACAATTGGCATTTTGGAAATTAAATGGTGTTGATCCATCAGGCCCAGTATCACCTCTACAATCAAATGCTCCTCCAGCTGCATTGCAAGAACTTATCAAGGAAAAGTCATCGGCAATATCTGAGCATTGTTTATTAGTTATGTTAAATAGGGCCCAATCATAATCAAAAGTCTGGGCTGAGGGTAGGATTCTAAATCCCATTAGTCCAGATTGCTTTATTCGGAATTTGTACCAAATTGAATTTTGCTCTTGTGAAATACAACAATCTTCATGAATCTCGTCTGTAAAAATCCCTGGATCACTAGGAGAAATCATTTCGACATAAATAGAATCACAAATTGGCAAAGCGCCTAGACAATCTCCAAAAGTCTGACTAAATAATTGGAAATTAGCAAGACTAAAAAATAAACCTATGAGGATCAATTGTTTCATACAGATTTTCTTATTGTAAATGAATACAAATCGTGCTTGAATGAATCATGTGATAACGATGCACGCAAAGTTACAATTTCCATTATATTAAGCATAGGACTTTTGCCTATAATTAATATTATGTTAAATAGGCTTTTGTGCAATTGCCCTATTCTAAAGTGTTTATAAATATTTTTAATCTACGATGCTAAATCAGAATCAAAAAATAACCTACTTTTGCGCTAAATTGATAATCAAATAAAAATTAGATAAATGGCTGGTAACAGAACATTCACAATGATTAAGCCTGATGCGACTAAAAATGGTCACATTGGAGCAATTTTAAATCACATCAACAAAGCTGGATTTAAAATTGTAGCTATGAAGTATACGAAGCTTTCTGCTGAAAAAGCTGGAGAATTTTATGCGGTACATAAGGAAAGACCTTTCTATGGAGAATTAGTTGAATTTATGTCTTCTGGTCCTATTGTAGCAGCAATATTAGAAAAGGATAACGCTGTAGCTGATTTTAGAACAACTATTGGAGCAACGAATCCAACAGAAGCGGCTGAAGGAACTATTAGAGCTTTATATGCAACAAGTATAGGAGAAAATGCTGTACACGGTTCTGATTCTGATGAAAATGCTAAAATTGAGTCAGATTTTCATTTCGCGGGAACAGAGATCTATAGCTAAGATTTTTTGGGTCAAGCCCAAAGTTTATAAAATATAGCACGGTGATTACGAATCATTGTGCTTTTTTTATTTAACTAATGTGTATTTGTGTTCCTAAAAATTTAGGTTTTGTATTAAGGATGTGAACATCTAGAACAGCTCTCACTCTTGCTAATTTTTCTCTTATATAGGTTTTAGGAGAAAATCTGAATGAAATTCCTTTGGCATTAAATGCTGTAGCTTCTATCCCATTATTTCTAGCTATAAACAAGGCTCTTTCATTGTGGAATTGCTGAGAAATGATAACAAATTTATCTTGATTAAATACTTTTTTCGCTCGAATCATAGAATCAAACGTTCTGAAGCCTGCATAATCCAGATAAATATCATCAGCATTAACTCCTGCATTCACAAGGTCTTGAAACATCATTCTAGGTTCATTATAAGCTAATGTTCCATTATCCCCTGATACTAAAACCTTCTGTATTTTACCACTTTTGTATAGTTCCACTGCAGCATCTAATCTGTACTTATAGTAGAGATTTATTCTACCACCTTTTACATATTTACTAGTACCAAGCACAACACCAACATGATTTTCAGTTGCATTTTCACAGATTTCTGTGGTAAACTTATCATAACTACTTATATATAAATCACATGCAACTAGTGACAACACAAGTAAAGCTCCTAATAAAGAGATAAACTTTACAGATTTATATATTTTTTGTTTCATTACTAATAGTCTAACGTAATTAAAACAAAATTGATTACGATATCCCCTACTTGGTTGGTAAATAATATCCATTTTTGTCATAAATTATATATCTGGGATCAATGGAAATTCTAAGTTTAAGTGAGTTAGGTAAGTATATAAAGCAAGTAATTGCCTTAAATTTCGTGGACTCCATGTGGATTGCATGCGAAATATCTCAGATTAGCATGAGTCGCGGACATTGTTACATGAATGTTGTAGAAAAGGATGAACACACGGATGAGGTCATCGCATCAATGAGTGGATCGATATGGTTTAGAGATCTGCAGTTTATTAGAAAAAAACTAGGTACTGTTTCAGAGAAGATTCTTCAAGATGGAATGGAAGTCAAAATAAAAGTTGAACTTGATTTCCATGAAAGATATGGTTTAAAGTTGATCGTAAAAGATATAGATCCTTCATATACTTTTGGCCAACTCGCTATTAATAGAGAACAAATAATACAGAGATTAAAAGATGAAAATAGGCTAGATTTAAATAGAGCACTCCCCTTCCCTACAATCATTCAAAAAATTGCTATTATTTCTAGTGAAACTGCTGCTGGTTATAAAGATTTAACAGAACAACTGGAAAATAATCAGTATGGCTATAAGTTTCAAGTAAGCCTTTTTCCATCAGCAATGCAAGGTCAACGGACCGAAATGGAAGTAATTGCTCGATTAAGAGAAATAGGTGAAATAGACAAGTTTGATGTAGTCATTATTACGAGAGGTGGCGGATCTAAACTTGATTTAGCAGGATTTGATTCTTACCAAATAGCTAAAGAAATAAGCGAAATGAATATTCCTGTAATAACGGGAATAGGACATGAAATCGATCAGTCAATCGCTGATTTAGTCAGTGCTGTAGCTTTAAAAACACCAACAGCTGTTGCGAATTTTATAATAGACAACAATGCAGCTTTTGAAACTGAGCTGTATAATATTTATGTAAACATGCAATTAGAAATTGAAAGACAACTAATTTCTAAGTATAGATTTATTGATCAATTCAATGAGCATATAAAATCAAGTTCTTTATTATTAATTCAACAATATAAAGGCGACTTAGAATACTCTGAAAACTTAATTAAAATTCAATTAAATAGTAAGGTAGAATCACTTCATAGAAATTTAGAATCAATAGAAAATATCTTAGAAATTTCTAGACCAGAAAATATATTAACAAAAGGATATGCTATCCCATTTATTAATGGTAAAAATATTAAATCAGTAAAAAATATAAAATCTAAGGATAAGTTGACTTTAAAACTTTCTGACGGAGAAATAAAAACAGTAGTAGAATGAAAGGAAAATTAAATTTCGATAAAGCATTTTTAGAGTTACAGGAGATCCAACATAAAATTCAATCAAACGAAGCAAATGTAGAAGAGCTATCTGAATTGATTAATAGAGGAGCTGAATTAATAAAATATTGCAAAACTAGATTAAGATCTATTGAAGAAAATATAAATGAAGCTTTTAAAGATGAAGAACCTAATTCCTAATCAAAAGATCTTTTAAAGTAGGGATTTTAATAAAGCTCATTACTTTATTTAATAAAAGAGCGAGATAAATTCCTATTAAAGATCCAGCTAACACATCTTCTAAATAATGATTCAATAAATAAATTCTACTTAGTCCCCCTCCTATTGCTAGTATAACCATTAGCAGACTCGTCCACTTATTATTAAATTTTATTGCTAGAGTTAGCATTAAAGCAAATGCTGCCATAGAGTGCCCAGAAGGATAACTAGTAAATCCTTCATGTGGAGCTAATATTGCTACTTCATTAAATGATTGGACAGCTTGGCTCCTCAAAAAATGAATAGGTCTTGCTTGCAGGAATATATCTTTTAGAATTAATGAAATGACTAAACTAAAAATACCTGCTAATCCTATTTGAACACTCATCTTTGTATTATTCCAGATAAATATTAATGAAAGAATAAGAAAAACTGGTATTTCAACTAAACGTGTAAAACCATAGAAAATATAATTTAATCCAGAGGATTGAAAGGTATTGAAAAACAATAAAAAACCTCCTTTTTCTGTGCATGCTACTATTACAAATCCCACTATTAGAAATAGTAAATAAATAATAAAAAAAGGTCTTAAATTTTTCAAGAAAACAAAGATTTGATATTAATATTAAATGTGCTGTCTTGTAATGCTTTATAGGTAAAGTAAATAGAAAATGGAATAATAACTAGACAAGGCAACCAGGAACCTAATACTGGATTAACTGTACCACTAGACGTTAATTTTTCACCTAAAATATTGCTGAAAATAAACACTACAAAAAACACAATAGCAATTAACAAAGGATATCCAAAACCTCCTTTTCTAACTATTGACCCCAAGGGTGCTCCTATAAATACAAATAAAACACATATAACTGCCCAGCAGAACTGCTGGTGTAATTTGAGTCGAAATTTATTTCTATTATATTCTATACTTTTAGTAGAAGCCTTGATTCCTCTATATTTTTCCTTTAACGTTTGTGCCTGCGCTTTTGCTCTAAAGATGATATTTCTCAGCTGTGCGTCTTTAATCGTATTTGCAATAGAAGTTATGGTATCTAGATTAAATGTGTCTTTTCTAAAAGAAATTCTTTCTTCATAAAATTTATTACTCCTAGAACTTTGCTGATTCTTATTGTTAAATTCTCTCTGCTTGTCCGGCTTTTTATCATCATTCCCGGCGCTACTTTTTTCTTCAGCTTCATTATTAATTCGCTCTGTTTCTCTATCTAAAATATCTATTGTTGATTTATCTAATTTAGTTGTTTCTTCTTCAACATAAATGTCTACTAATTCACTATAATTAAATTTTGCTGATTCTATTTTATCATCAATCTTAATTCCTAGTGAATCAATTATTTCTTGCATTTGGAAGGAATTATATAAATCGTGTTTCCTGCTACTTAGTGGATCTGAACTCAGTGTAAATTCAAATCCTGACATATCAAATTGCTTTATATATTTTTCAAAATATGTCCTGCTAAATTGCCCCTTATCTTTTTTAGAGTTTGTTCCTTTTCTTTCTATTTCTGCATATTGTATACCGTCATAAAGTTCCATGGTAAAGAATTGCCCATTTGCTGATGTATACATTTTACCTGATTTCGCCGTAATTAAACCAAGTAAGCGTCTGTCTGTCTGGTCATAAATTAATATATCACTGATACCTTGTCCATCAGGGTCTTTATCCCCTACTCTTATTGCATAGCCTTTGAAATCATAATTGAAAATTCCTTTATCAATCGTAAGAGTTGGTTTTGCTCTTTTTACATTATCGAAAATTTTAGCAAAGGAAAGGAACGCATTAGGCTTTAAATAATTAGACGCAAAAATGGAGAAAAAGCCAGTTAATAAGCCGATGAATATTGCTGGACGCAAAATCCTAAGCATACTTACACCAGCCGACTTAAAACTAGTAAGCTCGTATTTCTCGGATAGATTACCATAAACCATCACAGATGAAATCAATATGGATATTGGTAAAGCCAGAGGAATGATCGTAAGTGAATAAAAGAATACCATCTCCATTAATACAGAAATAGAAACTCCCTTCCCTATAAAATCATCAATCCTTTGCCAAATAAATTGAAGTACTAATACGAATTCTGCAACTAAAAAAGAAATAAGGTAAGGACCAATAAATCCCTTTACTACTAACTTATCTAATTGCTTAATAATTTTCATCTCAATCTAAACGCTAAAACTCTTCTTAGTATGTATTAATTATTTCTTAAAGGCTACGATTAATTCCTTTCCTCCATGACTATAGTCATAAAAACCTTTTTTAGACTTACGTCCTAAATCTCCTGCTGTCACCATATTTACTAATAAAGGGCATGGCGTATATTTATCTAATCCTAGACCATCTTTTAATACATGTAGTATAGATAAACACACATCTAAACCAATAAAATCAGCTAATTGCAGTGGTCCCATAGGATGGGCCATTCCTAACTTCATAACGGTGTCAATTTCTTCTACTCCAGCTACACCTTCATATAAACTATAGATTGCCTCATTGATCATAGGCATAAGAATTCTATTAGCAACAAAACCTGGATAATCATTTACTTCTACAGGTACTTTAGCTAAATCTTTAGAAAGAGCCATGACTACTTCGGTAACTTCATCAGACGTTTTATAACCTCTTATTACTTCTACTAATTTCATAATAGGCACAGGATTCATAAAATGCATGCCTATTATTTTATCAGGTCTACCTGTAACACTTGCTATTTTTGTTATAGAAATAGATGAAGTATTCGTTGCAAGAATACAATCAGCAGGAGCATATTCATCTAAATCTTTAAATATTTTTAGCTTTAAATCTACATTCTCAGTAGCAGCTTCCACAACAAGGTCTGCATTTATCACACCTTCTTTCATAGAGGTAAATAAGCTTATACTTCCCAATGTATTCGCTTTATCTTCTTCTGTAATTTTCTCCTTTGAAATCATTCTGTCAAGGTTCTTAGAAATCGTAGCTAGTCCCCTATCTAAAGCTTCCTGAGAAATATCGATTAGATTAACTTTGTAACCTTTCATCGCAAATACATGTGCGATTCCATTCCCCATTGTTCCACTTCCTATTACACAAACTATTTTCATTTTTATATTTTTGGACAAATATAACCTTTTGTTATGCTACTTTTGCTGAAACAGATTTATAGATGATAGCCTACTTACTAATTGATTGTGGAGCGACGAATTGCATCTGTCATATTCTCAAAACTAATGGAGAGATTGAAAAAATCAAAATGCCTGGCTTCTCCCCTATTAGCCAATCAATAGAGGAATTACCCATACCAGTTACATCTCATGAAATAAAGGAAATTTATTTTTTTGGAACTGCATTTGAAGAAAAATTTTGGACTCGAGCCCAAAAAATATACTTAAAATCTTTTCCTCTAGCTAAAATCACTTTTTCTAATGATCTTAGTGCTGCTGCACTTTCTACATGCGGTGATTCCAAAGGTTATGTGCATATTATTGGTACAGGAAGTGCTAGTGCATATTGGGACGGAAATAAGATTGTTCGAAATAAATTAAACCTTGGATATATTTTTGAAGATTATGCAAGTGGTTATGATATTGCTAGGG
>CAZSKA010000045.1:0-16903 GCA_964607315.1 uncultured Saprospiraceae bacterium
ACATTCGTAGCTGCATCTGGACCTAAGTTACTTACTGTTACTGTATAAGTAATTATATCTCCTACATTTGGTGTATTATCACTTACTGTTTTTATTAATTCAAGATCCGCAATTTGTGGCTCAGATTCAGCATTATCTTCATCGTCTTCACTTTGATCACCATCATCATTATTTGGTGTAGAATCTGTATCGAATTGATCTGCTTCTGTTACCTGAGCTGTATTTAAATAATCAACACCAGAGTTAGGAGCTTCTACAGTAGCGCTATATGTTAAAGTTATTGTTTGATTTACTGCTACAAGAAGATTATCAAATGTTACCGTATTTCCTGAAACTGTACCAGATGTATTTCCAATTGAACTATATCCGTTAGGTACAATATCTATCACTTCAACTCCAGTTGCAGTATTTGGACCATTGTTAGTAAGAGTCAACGTAAAATTAACAACATCACCAACATTAGGATTTTGATTATTTATTGACTTGATTAATTCTAAATCGATTACTGAGGAATACCCAGCATCTACATCTGGATTATTATCACCAGGATTTAATGTAAAGTTTGCCGTTCTTCCTGTGTTTTCGTTTGCGTCACTATCTAAATCATCAGAAGTTTCGTCTTGAGGAGATCTTACTTTTTCATTTACTTCTCCGAAAACTATATAATATTCACCAGCACAAACATCAAATTCGTAAAATCCATTATTTGAAGTTGTAGTAGATTCAATTAAATCATCATTTGTATCAAATAAAGAAACAGAAACACCTCCTATTCCAGTATCTCCAGAATCTTGAACACCGTTGAAATTAAAATCATCAAAAACAAAATTTCCAACTACTGCTCTATTTTGCTTTTCTACTAAAACAGAAGCTACATCTGTACATCCATTTGCATCAGTAACTGTAACAGAATATGTTCTATCAGCAGTAACAGGTAAACTAGTAACAGTTTGATTTGAACCTAAACCATCACTCCATTCGAATTGATAAGCTGGAGTTCCTCCTGTTGCTGAAGCTGTTAATTGTGTAGTTTCACCCATACAAACAGGATTAGGATCTGCAACTGCAGATGCTTCAACTGTACATGCTTCAAAATCAAAACATATAGATGAAGGATAAACTGAATTTGAAGAAGGTTGGTTACCATTTCCAAATTGATCATCTTCAAAATGTACAATTATTATCTCATCTATACCATTAGGAAATACAACTTCATTCATTAGGTTGGTATTAACAGTTGTTGCAGATGTTACACCATCTGGAATATCATCAGTATAATCTGTTTCAAAAGAAACTACACCATCTGTTATAAAAACTACTTTCCATCTCTCAAATAACTGAGGAGAATTAGCTGCTCTATTTGTACTTCCATCAAAAGAAATTGCTTCTGGTATAGAAACTATAACTTGATCATTAAATTCCGCAGGGTATGTATTTGTAGGAATTGTAAAAGCTGTATTTGCAGTACTTCTTAAAAGAACATCACCTGTTACAGTATTTCCGTTTACTTGTATATTTCCATTCCATTCAAAAGCATTTAAACTACAATTTGCTTCCTGAGGAGGGCATATCATAGAAGTTACAGTTGTTGTAGAAGTTGCTTTACATTGAGTATTTCCATCGGTAACTGTAACACTATAATCACCTACTACATTTGTTGTTGGGTTTGCGGAAGTTGAGCTAAAGCCAGAAGGTCCACTCCATTGGAATTGTGGTGAAGTAGCGTTATTACTTACAGATAAAGTAACCATATTTTGGTCACAATTTAAAGGTCCATTATTACTTGCGTTTGCTGTAATCTCAGGATTAATTTCTACAGTAATAATATTTGATTCACCAACATAATCATCACATCCTTCTCTTCTTGAACATCTGATATAACATGTAGTTTCAGTAATAACACCTGGGTCAAATGTCAAATTAGTAGCTCCATTGATTATTGTCCAATCAGGATCATTTACTCCAGTTGGTGGATCACACGTAGTTGTACTTTCTAACCAAATAATTTCTAAGTTTCCACTTCCACCTGTAGGAGAAGATACATTTTGTAATTCAGCAGGATTTCCAGATTCTCCACAAAAACTTTGATTCGCAGATATTATTCCTCCATCAGTTACGTTATCACACATGATACATTCTTGATCAACTGTAATAAATCCTGCCATAATATAACTTTGACCGTTAAGTCCAGGATTAGGAGGATAGGTTCCACTGACTGTATTCACCTGAATTTCTACATCAGTAGCTCCAGCAGGTACATCTTCTAGTAAAACTTCTATTATATTTAGACAACATGTATTTAAACTTGGATCAGGCCCAAAAACAGTAGTATTATTTGATACACCATTAGCTTCAGCAGTGACAGTTAAAAATCTTCCATCTGCTGTCAGTTCAGTAATTGGTAATCTTACAATTAAATCTCTTGGAGCAGTTGTAGCACCAGCAGCTATTGGTACTGTAAAATTTCTTACATTATTAAAACCACTTGTTGTCGAAAAAACTCCAGACTGTGCACTTGGCTCAGGAGTGTTTCTAAATGCATAAACCACAACTGATTGTAACCCAAAATTGCTACCACAATTTCCATTATTTGTGACAGCTTCGTGATTAATTTGAGAAATATTACCAGGTAAAATACCTGAATAAACAAATCCATTAAATGAAGTGGTATGTGTCAATTGCAAACAATACGTTTCATTGTTATTATCGTAAACAGTAATGGTGTTTCCTGGATCTTGTCCTTTATAAACAACTTCAACTGTTGTTTCAAAAACTGAAGAAGAGTTTGGTATGTCAACTGTTGCATCAGGAGTTGAATTACAAGATCCATTACCTACGCCATATACATCAGCTATTTGGCCATCTTCACATTCAATCATAAAATCCATTGGTGCTTCTGTAACTGTACATAAATTACATTCTGTTGCAACAGCAATTGCACCTGAAACGTTAAAAGATTGGCCATTAGTTGATGGAGACTCCACACAAATATCTAACGTAGAACAATTTCCATCTACATTATCAATCGTCACATCAACAATTCTTAATGAATTCCCTAAAACTGGATCAAATGAATCAATAATTAAATTTTCCTCTAGTCCACATACATCAATATTAATCAAGGCTATTCTTCCATCATTAGTTAATTCCGACAAAGGAAGCTTTACATTTACACTTTTACTAAAAACTTGTGTTGGGATATCAATTGTCTCACACACTCCACATTCATCAAGTGCTATATCAACAAAAACCCCTGTATTAGCAATTGTAGCTTCAGACTCTACAAATGCATAAGCAACAAAAGTTTCAAATATATTATTAGGCGTTCCAAGAGGAACCTGAAAAGTAGCACTGTTAATATCACCTGGCATCATTGCTCGATAAACAAATTCAGCTATTGAACTTGGACTACATTCTTCAAGCTCTAAGAAGTTGGCAGTTGCTGTTTGTCCATTGTTAGCAATGAAGGTTAATGAAGAGGGAGGGTTATTTGTCTGAACTGTAACCTCCAAGAGTGTCTGATCAATCGTTCCTAACGATGAAAGATTTATTGTGGAAGGAGCATTGTTCAATATTCCAACCCCAAAAATTTCAACTTCAAAACCATCTTCACAATTAATTTCCCAGCCTGTTGCAGATATATTAGGACCTGATTGAGCTAGTCCTTTAAATGAAAAAGCAAATACTAGAAATAGTATTAGGATAAATGAGAAAACCTGACTTAGAAAAGACTTACTAAGTCCTTGATAAATAGTATACGTAGGTATCATATAAAAGTATTTTAATCAAAATTTTTAAGAGCAAGATTGATTATCAAGAACTTTGAAGTAATTAAATACTTGTGGATGAAAATACCTTGGGTGAAGGTTACATTCAATTCTCAATTCTCAAGCAAGCCTTATATAAATGGTTTATTGTGGGCAATCGCAAAGCTATGACAAATACAATATTACAAACTAATCAAAATCGAGTTGTGTAATAAATTAGTCATTTGCAATGACAACTAATACCACGTCACCAAAACTTAGACATGAAAAAATAGGACAACCCCTATTTAGTGATGGAAAAAAATTGACTCGTACAATTTTAATAGGGAATTGCTTGTTCTTTTAGACTTAAAAGAATTTACGTGATCTTCTATATTACTCTGATAATCAGCGATTAAAACTTTATTAGTTGCTAATATGTTAAAAGAATGTGAAATTGTGTGAAAATCATAAGGATTGCATGACATTCCGCATGCCCCAGCAGCTTCTGGCAAGGCAGATACATTAGAATATAGTACAGGAGTTCCACAAAATAGGGATTCAATAATTGGTATTCCAAAACCCTCATAAAAGGAAGGTAGACAACAAAACTTTGCTCTCTGATATAGTTGTTTTAACTCGAAATTCTGCAAAGAACCCATCCAAAAGACCTCTTTTTGCATGTTATTCTTTGTAATAAATTCCTTTAATTTTGACACAAAATCCGCTTTTCCATTCCCAACAATTACTAAAGGTATTCTATCTTTTTTAGGTAAAATAGATATGGCTTTTAGTAAACCCATTATGTTTTTACGCTTATTTAAAGTGCCTACAAAAAGGGCAAAATCTTCTGGTAATTCATCTAATTTTAGCTGATATTTTTTACTTGTTTTATGGAGAGTATTCGTCTGAAATACCCTATTACAAGACTGATAAATGACTGATATTTTAGCTGGGTTTACACCCAAAATTTCAACAATATCATTCTTAGTTGCTTCAGAAATTGCTATTATATGATCGGCATTTTGACATGCTTTTCTTGTTTTATACCCATACATTTTCCTA
Organism: uncultured Saprospiraceae bacterium; assembly: GCA_964607315.1. Classification (GTDB taxonomy): domain Bacteria; phylum Bacteroidota; class Bacteroidia; order Chitinophagales; family Saprospiraceae; genus JAHDFB01. Next base: position 4,812 of record CAZSKA010000045.1, read on the forward strand.
TCTAAACAAGTAAAATCATCAGGGTATTTTTCGAAAAAAAGATCGTGAATCGTAACTACTTTATAGGCATTAATTCGATGAGATGTAAGAGGTAATTCATTAGATAAACCATGGTAAATTTGTAATTTTTCTCTATTTATATCTTTGTAAATTGAGTAGCTTCTCCAATATGATTTTAGCTGTTTACCAGGATCAATTATAGAACAATGTACATCTTTTTTATAGGGGCTTTTATCAGTATTTGAGCCAAAAAGAGTCACCTCGTTTTCAGGATAAAATTCTAAAAAATCTTGAATTAGGGTTCTAGAATAATTACCCAGTCCAGTATGATTATGGAAAAATCTTTTAGCGTCGTAGCCTATTTTCATAAGTCTCAAAGCTACGAAGCAAAGACCTATTTTGTATACTTATTATGTGAAATAATTACGAAAAAAATAGGAAAATAATGGAAAATAAAGTTTTTTGAAAAAGGGGAAAGGTGGGTATTTTTATCAAGTTCACTACTAAGACTATTCATATTCTAAAAGCCACATTTATTGATAACAAAATCCAAACTAAATTGATATTAGCCTTTACAAATACGCTTTAAGGCTATCTTCTATTTCCAAGTATTTCAAGTCTAATTCGTTGATTGACTTGCCATTATCATAAGAATATGATTTACTAGTCGAAACAATAGCTTCTTTAGAAATTTTAGAAGAAGTTCTTGTTAAAAAGAAGAAAAACTTCGCAATAGGTAGTATAAATAGTAATGTTCTAGGCGATATTTTGGAGGCTTTTTTATGACTGCCTTTGTATTTTAAGACCATATTATATAGGTCAACATAAGGAAGATTATATCCATTTATTATAAATTTTACACCACTTTTCCAATTTTTCAGACAAGCATTTGCTGCTTTAACAACGTCACGAACATCAACAAATCCATTTGCTCCTTGGGGGGCAAACTGAGGAAATTTTAATATTTGATTCCATATAGTAGCGCTTGATGTAGTCCTTTCATTATTTCCTAGTATAACAGATGGAGAAAGAACCATAGCATGAATACCTTCGGCTATGCCTCTATGTACCTCCAGCTCTGAAAAGTATTTACTTTGGGCGTAAGCCGTATTCTTAATTTCTGTATTAAATAATACATTCTCATCGATCGCTCCACCATTATCAACCCTCCCTAATGCTGCTATACTGCTTATATGGATAAGCTTTATTTGTTTCCCTATCAGGTTGTCAACAAGTCTTTTTGTTCCTTCTACATTAACTTCCATCATAAGACCAAAGTCCTTTTTGTCAAAGCTTACCATGGCTGCACAATGGACAACAAGATCACAGTTATCCAGTAATTCATCAATGATGTACTCATTTCTAATATCACCTTGAACCCAGTTAAAATTATAATCGATTAGCTCTTTCGGTATGGGTGATGTGTTTCTATGGCATTTGATTTGATGCCCTTCTTTTGATAGTATTTTGGCCATAAAAGTTCCTAATAAGCCAGAGGCTCCAGTTATAGAAACACGTAGTTTATTTTCCATAGATTCCACCGCTAATTGTATCTTTTGAGGCTCCAGTAAATTGTTCTAAAACATTTACTTTTCCTTGTTTTCTTTGATATGCTAGTAAAGCCATTAATACCAACTCTTTATAATTAATAAGATCATCATTTGTTTCAGCTCTTATTATTTTATGATGATATATTCCTTGATCTATCCTTTCCTGCAGAAAAATATGATGTGCTCCTCCCCCGCTACAAAGCATAGAATCACCTTTTTTAACAAGGTTTTCATTTAAGAGTTTAGTTATGGATTGAGTGATCTGAAAAGCTACAAACTCTGTTATCGTTCGAAGGATATCTTCATATGGAATATCTCTATCAAGCATGGGTATAAAATCCCGCGATATAAGGTTATTATCCAGAGATTTTGGATAACTTAAGTTTAAAAATTCATGCCTATTTAGATCATCAAATAATTCATTATTTAGTAATCCCTTTCGTGAAATATCGCCTCTATCATCATATTCTATTCCCATTTTGCTATATATATTATTATATAGTTGATTACATGGACATATATCAAAAGCTACTACTTTCTCTGCATTCACACTAATATTACATATGCCGCCAAGATTAAGATTTATACTATTTTCATCGAAAAGTAACTTATCAGCAATCCCCATAAGAGGCGCTCCTTGACCTCCTAAAGAGACATCCATATCTCTAAAATCTCCTAATACTTGTATTTCGGTAAGGGCATTCAAAGTAGAAAGATTACCAAGTGCAAAGGTGTAATGTTGGTCTGGATTATGGAAAATGGTATGCCCATGAAAGGAAATTAGATCAACTTTTGTATTACAGTTCTTTACAAATTCATTTATATGTTCCGCACAGAATAAGGAATAATCAAAATCATATTTTACTAGTTCTTCTGCTGAAGTAGAAGGCATTTTTTTTAGGGCTTCCGCCCAAAGGGGAGGATAAGGAATGGTTTGTGCCTGTATAATATTATAGGAGTATTGGTTAGATTTTTGGGATATCTGAATAAGCCCAATATCCATACCGTCCAGCGAACTGCCAGACATGAAAGACAAAATATGCATACTTTGGGGCCCCACCCTAATTTTTAAAAATTAAAGTATATTCTGCTAAAGCTCGTATTTCCTGTTCACTTAGTCTCCCATCATAACTTGCCATCAGGCCTTTCCCCGTTTTAATTAATAGTGCTCTGGAATCAACATCTAGCTCGGAAAGTCGAAGATCTTTAGCTCCATTAATACCAAGTTGTCCATCCATCCCATGGCAAAGCACGCAGTTTTGTTTCCATAATTTTTTAACATCCTCCTGGCTAAGTTCTGTGGTTTTCTTAGGCGAATTACAAGAAAAATAAATAAAAGAACAAAAGATTAATGCAAATGAGAATAGTGAAATTTTCAATTCAGTATATTTTTTGATGATAAGAACACTCAAATATAGTCAAGTAATTTTGGCTTATAAAGAATTGTAAAAAATTCGAAGAAAAAACTATGGAAACTTTAAACAATTCAAAAGTTTTTCGAGTTTTGTGTTTAAATAACTTTACTTGAAAGATAAATTACTACAGATTTCGACCCAATTATTCATGCGATACGGCCTTAAGTCAGTAAGTATGGACGATATATCAAGGGAAGCCGGTATAAGTAAAAAGACTCTTTACCAGCATTTCGACAATAAAGAAGAACTAATAAATACTGCATTACAAGTTGTTCTTGACAAAGATCACAGGAATATTCAAAGTATTCTAGAGAATAAGGAATATGATGCACTACAAAAGATGATAGAAATTTTCAAACTATCAATAAAACTTCTTCAATCGATAAAACCAACTGTAATATATGACTTAAAAAAATATTACAAAGATTCTTGGGAAATAGTGGAGAATATGCACATGAAGTATATAGAATCTACCGTGGAAAACAATCTTATTCAAGGTAAGAAAGAACGTATTTATAGAAAGGATATAGAAGAATCTATCATAAGCAAACTCTTTGTTTCAAAGATGCTTGCTGTAACGAGTAACACCAAGAGTTTTGACACCAGAGAAACATTGACTAAAATATTTTTTCAAAATCTTCTCTACCATTTATATGGCATCATTGATAAAAGTCATATAGATAGATTAGAAAATTTAACCGTAAAATTCACAGATTAATATGAGAAAAGAAAAACTTCCATTTATATTGATTTTGCTTTTCTGTTTCGGAATAAACGCATTTTCACAAGAAGCGTTTTCCTTAAAGGAAGCAGTCGATTATGGATTAAAACATAGAAACGAGGTTGATCTTTACAATCTTGATATAAGAAAAGCTGAGCTCGACATTAAAGAGTATTATGCATTGGGTTTACCAAAAGTAAATGCCATGAGTGAGTACCAACATTTCTTAGAACTTCCTACCTCATTTGTTCCAGCCGAATTTTTTGGAGGACCTCCGGGAACATTTGCTGAATTACAGTTTGGTCTTAAAAATAACCTAACAGCAGGTGTGGGTTTTAACACCTTAATTTTTGATGGTTCATTTTTTACAGGAATTCAGGCACAAAAGCTCTATAGAAAACTGACTAAAAAGTCTATCAATCAGACGAATTATCAGATTACTCAGGGAATCACTGAAGCTTATATAGGAGTATTAGCTAGTGCAGATAATATAGAAATCATAGATAAGAACATTGCGAACTTAGAAAAAGCATTGAATGAAACGAAGGCATTATATGAAAATGGCTTTGTAGAAAAGTTAGATGTTGATCGTTTAGAATTGTCTTATGATAATTTATTTTCTCAAAAAGAGACGTTAGAAAGGTTTGAGTCGCTTGCTAAAAATGTGCTAAAATTTCAAATGAATTATCCTTTAGATAAAGAATTAGAAATCACACAAACACTTGATGATATAGTAGACAAAATAATAGTAGAAGAAGTAGTTTTAGATAATAAGACAGATTACTCTAAAAGACCGGAATATGAGAACATCTTAATTGGTCAAGAGCTAAACCACATCAACTTTGATGCGACGAGAAAACAGAGATATCCTACACTAGTTGGGTACGGAAACTATCAATATCAGTTACAACGAAATAACTTATTTGATTCAGAAGAACCAGGTTTCTTTCCACTTTCCGTGGTTGGTCTTCAACTCAATGTCCCTATTTACAACGGAGGCTCAGTTAAGATAAAAGAACAACAAGTCAAACTAGACATTGAGCGTACGGAAATTCAAAAAGAGAATTTTGAAAAGGGTGTGGATCTTCAGATTCTAAATGCATATCAGCAATATTTGAACGCAAAGCAAAATGTATTTTCAGCAAAAAGAAGAGAAAGTTTGGCTGAAGATATATACAATGTCACTCAAATAAAATATAAAGAAGGAGTAGGATCATCACTAGAAGTTAACACTGCAGAACGCGAACTATATCTTTCTCAACAGCAATATATTCAAGCCTTGCTTGACTTTGTAAATGCCCGCGTTGCTCTAGATGTTGCAACAGGTGAAATCATGCAAAATAAATATTAATCCAAAATCTCATAATCATAAATATGAAACACTATATATTATATATACTATTAGGACTACTTTTTTTCTCTTGTCAGCCTAAAGATGAAATTCCAGAAGATCTAGAAGGAAAGAAGAAATACCTGATTGAAAAGAAAAAGAGTCTTCAAGAATTAGAAGGAAAAATAGAAGAAATAGAAGAGCAGATCGCAGAGCTTGAACCTCCAAAAGAGAAGCCAAGAAAAGCTGTAACGACCTTTGGGCTCGAGCCAAAAGAATTTAAAAGTTATACTGAACTTCAAGGAAGTGTCCAATCATCAGATGCTGTAAACGTATCATCTGAAACAGGTGGTAGACTAACAAGTTTCACTATAGATGAAGGTGATTATGTAAAGAAAGGTCAAATTGTAGGTAGAGTAGATATGGAAACATTGCAAAAGCAAATCCAAGAGATAGAGAAATCGCTTGAATTAGCAGAGACTGTTTTCATTCGTCAACAAAAGTTATGGGATCAAAACATAGGTTCAGAAATTCAATTTTTACAGGCAAAAAACAATAAAGAGCGTTTAGAAAAATCTCTAGAAACTTTAAGCAGTAATTTGTCTAAAGCAAATATTGCAAGTCCTATGAGTGGTTATGTAGATCGTATTTACTTAAAGGCAGGTGAAACGACTGGACCAGGTACTCCGATTGCAACTATAGTTAATACAAGTACAGTAAAAGCCGTTGTTGATGTACCAGAAAATATGGTAAGTGCAGTCAAAAAAGGACAAAGAGTGAAGGTGTTGTTTCCCGCTTTAAATAAAGAGAGAAATGAACGAATTTCTATGATAGGTAGATCAATTGACCCAGCAAATAGAACTTTCAAAATAGAGATTAATATGTCTAATCCAGGTTCTGTTTTAAAACCAAACCTTTTAACTCTTGTGGAATTAAATGACAAGACAATAGATGATGCATTGATGGTTCCTGTAGAATTAATACAGCAAGATGTAAGTGGAAATACCTTTATATATACTGTAGCAGAAGGAGAAGAAGGTCCGTATGCTCAGAAGAATATTGTGGAAACTGGTGAAAGTTTCAATGGTGAAATTTTGATCACTAGCGGTTTAAGTGCAGGAGATCAGGTGATAAATGTAGGAGCAAGAGGATTAGCAGAAGAGGATTTAATTCAAATTTCAAATGACTCAAAATAATGAAAGAGCAAAAAGTAAGTGCAGATAAAAGAGTAGGGCTTAAGAGTTTTTGGTTAACTGACTTAGCTGTTAATAACAAGGTAACTGTCTATTTGATTACTGGAATTATCTTATTATTTGGATTGGTATCATATATAACAATGCCTAAGGAATCATTTCCTGAAATTTCCTTTCCTCAGCTATTTATCAATACACCATATTTCGGAAACTCTGCAAAAGATATAGAAAGTCTTGTTACTAGACCTTTAGAAAAAGAGATTGCTACCATTACTGGATTAAAGAAAGTGACTTCTCAATCTATGCAGGATTTCAGTATTATTACTGCTGAATTCGATTCAGACATGGAGCTGGAAGTAGCGACTAGAAAAGTAAAAGATGCAATTGACAGAGCAAAACCAGAATTACCAAATGATCTTACAAGTGATCCCGAGGTAATAGAGATTAACTTGGCAGAATTGCCGATAATGACTGTTAACCTTTCAGGTAATTACTCAAATGAACAACTCAAATCATTGGCGGATAGATTACAAGATGATCTAGAAGATATCAAAGAAATATCAGCCGTCAACATAAAAGGTGTACAGGATAAAGAAGTAAAGGTTGATGTAGACTTATTAAAGATGCAAGCGCGTGAGGTAAGTTTTGGAGATATAGAAAATGCGATACGTTCAGAGAATGTGACTTTATCAGGTGGAGAAATTGTAAAAGATGAATTCAGAACTTCATTGCGTGTTGTAGGACAATTCTCTAGTACCGCAGAAATCGCAGACATTATCGTTAAAAGTGAGAATCAATCTTCCATCTACTTAAGAGATATCGCAGATATAAGACTTGATTTTGAAGAACAGACGAGTATAGCGAGAGCAGATAGATTACCTGTTGTTTCTTTGGATGTTATCAAAAGAAAAGGAGAAAATCTACTATCTGCATCAGATAAAATCAAAGAAGTTGTTGCTGAAGCCGAAGCTAATTATTTACCTGATGGAACAAATGTTAGCATATTCAATGATCAATCAACTCAAACTAGAGACTCGGTTGAAAACCTGGAGAACAGTATAATTTCAGGTGTAATATTAGTGGTATTGGTTTTATTATTCTTCCTTGGTTTAAGGAATTCCACATTTGTGGGAGTTGCAATACCTTTATCCATGTTGATGGGATTCTTATTAATCAGTTCATTAGGATATACCTTAAATATGGTTGTATTATTTGGATTGATATTGGCATTAGGAATGTTAGTGGACAATGGGATAGTGGTAGTGGAAAACATCTACAGATATATGCAAGAAGGATATAGTCCGGATGATGCAGCAAAGTATGGTACTGGTGAAGTAGCATTACCTATTATTGCATCTACAGCAACAACACTTGCAGCTTTTATTCCACTAGCATTTTGGCCTGGATTGATGGGCGGATTCATGAAATATCTACCTATTACATTGATTGTAGTATTATCTTCTTCATTATTTATTGCTTTGGTTATTAATCCAGTTTTATGTGCTCGATTCATGAAGGTAGAGGAAAAACAGAAGGATTCTCGATTAATAAGCAGAAGGAGAAATAGAATATTTATTACAGCTGGTATATTTTTCATGATATGTATAGCAGGATTGATAACTGGCAAAGTAGCTGTTAGAAATCTATTTGGTTTTGCAGGAGTTCTTACTTTGTTAAACTACTTCGTTCTAAGACCTGCATCATTAGCTTTTCAAAACAGCTTTGTTCCTTGGATGGAAAAAGTATATAATGGATTTATACGATTTGCGCTCAAAGGTTATATGCCTATTTTAATTTTTATTGGAACCATTTTTTCACTTATATTAGTCATGGGTCTACTAGTAGCAAATCTCAATGGCCCAAATCCTTTAAAAGTGGAATTGTTTCCAAAAACAGAACCTCTTTACGTCAATGCCTTCATTGAATTACCAATAGGTAAAGACATTACTGCTACAAATGATATATCGAAAAAGATAGAGGAAAAAGTTACAGAAGCTATAAAACCATATGGTGGAATAGTGGAAGCCGTATTAACCCAAATAGGTGAAAACACTGCTGATCCAAATGGAGGACCAGCTTTTGGGGCCCAACCCCAGTCTGCGAGGTTAACTGTAACTTTTGTACCTAGTGACGAAAGAGGAGAATTAAGTTCTGTCGATGCAATGAATGATATACGTACAGCATTAGACGACATTCCTGGTGTCCAAATAGTTGTTGATCAAAATGCAACTGGACCTCCACAAGCAAAACCTATTTACATAGAGATTGCTGGTGAAGATGTGAATACATTAGTTGGTTTGTCTGAAGAAATGATTGCTTTCTTAAATAGAGCAGACGTTGATGGTGTAGAAGAATTAAAGGCAGATGTGAAATTAGGTAAACCCGAAATAGAAGTAAACATTGATAGGTCTGCAGCTAGAAGATTTGAATTGAGCACATTCAGTATTTCAGATGCATTAAGAACATCTATTTTTGGTAAAGAGGTAAGTAAGCTAAAAGTAGGAGAAGATGATTATCCTATTTTCGTAAGAGCCGCTCCAAAGTATAGAACGAATGTTGAAAATGTTATGAATCAAAAAATCACATTCCGTAATCCTGCTAATGGACGAATTGCTCAAATTCCAATTAACGCAGTAGCAGATATCGATTATAAATCAACATATACTTCTATTAATAGAAATGATCAGGAAAGAATCATTACGATTACAAGTAATGTTCTTGATGGATATAATGCAAATGAAGTTGTTGGAATATTAAAAGATAAATTAGAAGATTTCGATTTACCTGATGGATATAGTTATGCGTTTACAGGTCAACAAGAAGAAATGGAAGAACAGATTGCCTTCTTATCGAAAGCATTATTGATCGCATTGTTCTCTATATTTTTAATAATAGTAGCTCAATTCAATTCCATCCTTTCTCCTATTATCATCCTTCTATCTGTATTATTTTCATTGATTGGGGTATTACTAGGATATCTATTTACAGGAATGGATTTCATTATCGTAATGAGTGGTGTTGGTATAATCTCTCTTGCAGGTATCGTAGTAAATAATGCAATTGTATTAATCGATTACACCAACTTAGTCATTCAACGAATGCGGGAATCCAAGGGTTTTGCGCATATGAATCAATTATCAATTGATGATATAAAAGAGGCCATTGTAAAGGGAGGATCAACACGTCTAAGACCTGTTTTATTAACAGCTATAACTACAGTACTTGGATTGATTCCTCTTGCAATCGGATTAAACATTAACTTCTTTACATTGATTACAGATACTGATCCTCAATTTTTTATTGGAGGAGATAATGCCGTATTCTGGGGAACAATGGCAAAAACAGTGATTTTTGGTTTGATCTTTGCGACATTCCTAACATTAATTGTAGTACCCGTAATGTATTGGTTATTCTATAGAGTGCAATACATAGTAAAAAACTTATTTACTCCTAGAGAGCCTCAGTTTTTTGAAGTTGAAACGGGAGATATTGATTTAGATAAGACGTAGTATATATATAATACATAATAACGAGTATAAAAAAAGAGCTTACCCGTCTGGATAAGCTCTTTTTTTTATGTCTAAACGAATTCAATTTATTACATATCGAAATGCGCAAGATCCTTGAACTTTGCTACTCTTGCATCAATCTCCTCCATGCTCAATGATTTAAGTCTATCGATACTGAATTCTTCCACGCAGAAAGAAGCCATAACGGAACCATATATAATTGCACGCTTCATATTTTCAAAAGAAATATCATCCGACTTCGCAAGATAACCAATGAATCCTCCAGCGAATGTATCTCCAGCACCTGTAGGATCTTTTACTTCTGCAAGAGGTAAAGCTGGAGCACTAAAAATTCTTCCTTCAGAAAAAAGTAAAGCACCATGCTCTCCTTTTTTAATTACCACAAACTTAGGACCCATTGCGTGAATTGCTTCAGCAGCTTCTACCAAAGAATACTTGCCCGAAAGTTGTCTAGCTTCTTCGTCATTTATCGTAATAACATCGACTTTCTTAACTACTTCCAAAAGTGAATCCCATGCTACATCCATCCAAAAATTCATCGTATCCATTACTATCAACTTTGGATCCGTTGATAATTGATTAATGGTTTTCATTTGCACTTCAGGAGTTAGATTCCCTAGCATTATATACTGAGCATCTTTATATGATTCGGGAAGAACAGGATCAAAGTCCGCTAGAACATTAAGCTCAGTTGCCAATGTTGTTCTTTGATTCATATTGTCGTGATACTCACCAGCCCAAAAGAATGACTTCTTGTCTTCCACTATTTCTAATCCCGCAGTATCAACACCACGATCATTCAATTTTTTTAATTCATCTTTTGGGAAGTCACCGCCAACAATTGATACTAATCTAATATCATTCGTGAAGTAAGAAGCTGACCAGCTTGCATAGGTACAAGCTCCTCCAATTACCTTTTCTGCGTGTCCAAAAGGTGTTTTGATATCATCAAAAGCTACTGTTCCAACTGTAATAAGACTCATGTTTTAATTTTTTTGCACAAATGTAGGGAATAGTTGTCTTAAATCATTGCCTATCTTTGCAACATGAACAATGAAAAAAGAACAGACGTAAATACACTAGGTGAATTTGGATTGATAGAACACTTGACAAAAGAGTTTGAAATCAAACATCAGTCCTCTGTAAAAGGTATAGGAGATGATGCAGCCGTATTTGACCACAATGGATGGTTATCAGTAGTAAGTACAGATTCATTAGTGGAGGGAATTCATTTTGATCTTATGTATATGCCACTTAAACATTTAGGATATAAATCTGTGGTGGTGAATTTATCAGACATATACTCTATGAATGCAATTCCGCAGCAAATTGTGGTATCGATCGCAATATCTAACAGGTTTTCTGTGGAGGCATTAGACGAGTTATATGCGGGAATAAAAGCTGCATGCGACAAGTATAAAGTCGATCTTGTAGGAGGAGATACGACGTCTAGTAATAAAGGTTTGTTTATAAATATAACGGCAATAGGAAAAGCAAAGCCAGATCGACTGACATATAGAAGTGGAGCGAGACCAGGTGATATATTGTGCGTGAGTGGGGATTTAGGAGCGGCATATCTCGGACTACAGTTGCTAGAAAGAGAAAAGCAATTATTTCTTGACAATCCCGACGTGAAACCGGATTTAGAAGGTGAGAAGCATTTAGTTGGAAAGCAATTGAAACCAGAAGCGAGAGGGGATATTATTGCTTACATGGCACAAAACGACATCATTCCTACGGCTATGATAGATGTAAGTGACGGCTTATCGTCGGAGATTATGCATTTATGTAAGCAGAGTGATGTGGGAATTTTATTGGAAGAAGGAAAGGTTCCTTTGCACCCTGACACGGAGAAGATGGCATTGAATTTTAACATTGATCCTATAACGTGTGCCTTGAGTGGAGGAGAAGATTATGAATTATTATTTACGATAGATTCAGGTGATTTAGAGAAAATTCGGACTATGCCTGATGTATATATAATAGGTGATGTAACTGATCCTGCCCAAGGAGCAGTACTTAAAACTACAGGAGGGAATTTCCATAGATTGACTGCACAGGGTTGGACGCATTTTTAATTTTACGTGCAAAAAATATTGCGGAGAGCTAGTGTTGACGGTCATTACAGATTTTAGTAGGACTAAAAATTTTACCACTTTTTGTTTTTGGCTCATGCCCAAAGTTTGATGTGGCTTTAGTGTTTTATACTAGGTTTCCTTCCGTTTCGAATGGAGTATTTGGCTTTAGGGTTTTGTATTTTACGTGCAAAAAATATTGCGGAGAGTTAGTGTTGACGGGCATTACAGATTTTAGTAGGACTAAAAATTTTACCACTTTTTGTTTTTGGCTCATG
>CAZSKA010000045.1:17003-19744 GCA_964607315.1 uncultured Saprospiraceae bacterium
AGTAGGACTAAAAATTTTACCACTTTTTGTTTTTGGCTCATGCCCAAAGTTTGATATGACTTTAGTGTTTTATACTAGGTTTCTTTCCGTTTCGAATGGAGTTTTCGGTTTTAAGGTTTTGTATTTTACGTGCAAAAAATATTGCGGAGAGCTAGTGTTGACGGGCACTACAGATTTTAGTAGGACTAAAAATTTTACCACTTTTTACTTTTGGGTCATGCCCAAAGTTTGATGTGGCTTTAGTGTTTTATACTAGGTTTCCTTCCGTTTCGAATGGTGTTTTCGGTTTTAAGGTTTTGTATTTTACGTGCAAAAAATATTGCGGAGAGTTAGTATTGACGGGCATTACAGATTTTAGTAGGATTAAAAATTTTACCACTTTTTGTTTTTGACTCATGCCCAAAATTTGATGTGGCTTTAGTTTTTTATACTAGGTTTCCTTCCGTTTCGAATGGTGTTTTCGGCTTAAGGGTTTTGTATTTTACGTGCAAAAAATATTGAGCAACGCCAATAACAACGGATGTTACAAGATTTAGTAGCATTAAAAATCAAATGGAAAAAATAAGCCTTTTTCTTTGGGTCCCAACCCAAAATTAAACAAATGCCAAAATCAAAGCTTTCTCTACTTCTTCCGATTCTAGCAACTCTCTAATTTTAAGATCTCTTTGATCAGATGATTGAAATGAAAATTCTTCTTTAACTTTATTTATATCATCAGTACTCGGGATTTCATACATTCCTGCAAGAATGCCAATTTCATTTCCAGTCAATATTTTGCTCGTTCGTATATCTTCAGGTAACCGATCAAAGCCAATACAAACTTTAGTAACAGGTTGAATTATAGGAAATACATTTTCTCCGCTGGCTCTGCAATAAAATGCTCGACCCATTCTACCCATAAGATCCATCTTATGAGGATTGATTCGATCATTCTCGTCTATCGCTTCTTCTCTCACATGTAAACGATGAATTTTACAAATAATCAAATGTCCAGCACCACCGTGATCACCAAGCGTAATAATATCTTCTACCGTACATTCCATAGAAGCGGGCGATTCTTTAACCATAGGTGGCTTAACAACTTCTCCCGATTCTGGAGTCAACCCGCTTTTCACAAATTCTGAAATATCCGATGGAAACTCCACACTTGCAATCGCCATTTGTCGAACGATGGAATAATCCACTACATTGATGACTGCTTCTTTATTAAGCTTTATATTATATAAAGTGTCTTTGGTCGTATTATTTGACACTCTCCTATTACTAGAAAAAACAGCTATAGGGGGATTACTGGAAAATACATTAAAGAAAGAATAAGGTGCAAGATTCGCAACTCCATCCTCATTAATCGTACTCACAAAAGCGATTGGCCTCGGTGCAACTGATCCCAACAAAAACTGATGAAATTCTCTCGTCGGTATTTCAGTGGGATTTATACTTCGTTTAGCGTAGTCCATTTTAAGATTTTAGGCTTCTTGGGTAACTTTTTTGTAAATCTGGTTATAGTAATCTTCATACTGTGGTAAAATATTATCAATATGAAAATTCAATGATGTCTCGTAAGCTCCTTTCTTCAATTTTTCATGAAGCTTGGTATCCGTTAAGATATTAATTGCATTTTTTGCCATATCGTCAACATCTCCAATCTCTGAAATAAACCCTGTCACACCATGGATATTTACTTCAGGAAGTCCGCCTGCATTCGAAGAAATTACGGGAACTTCACATGCCATTGCTTCAAGAGCTGATAGACCAAAACTTTCATTCTGAGATGGAATGATAAATAAGTCCGAGATATTCAATAAATCCTCTACAGCTTGTTGTTTTCCCATAAAACGAATATCCGAACAAAGATCAAGCTCTCGACATAATGTCTCCATCCTTTGTCTTTCAGGACCATCGCCAATAAGGAATAATTTCGAATTAATCTTTTTATTGACTTGCTCAAAAACTCTAATTACATCACCTATTCTCTTTACCTTCCTAAAATTAGAAACGTGGGTGATGATTTTTTCACCATTTGGTGCAATGGCTAATTTGAAGTGGCTTTTGTTTGTTTTCTTAAATCTGGAGAAATCAATGAAATTATAAATCACTTTTATTTCATTGGTCACATTGAAATATTCATGCGTTTGTTGCTTTAGTTGATTAGAAACTGCTGTTACACCATCGCTATAGTTAATACCAAATTCCACAACTGGTGAAAAAGAAGGATCGTTTCCAACTAAAGTAATATCCGTTCCATGAAGTGTAGTTATTATAGGCAATTCAATACCTTTTGTTTTTAGAATTGACTTTGCTAAGAATGCAACACTCGCATGTGGAATAGCATAATGTACATGAAGTAAATCAAGCTTCTCATATAATACTACATCAACTAATTTTGAAGCTAAGGCCGAATCATAAGGTGAATATTCAAATAATGGATATTGAGATGTATTTACTTCATGAAAAAATATATTCTCACTGAAGAAATCTAGGCGTGCAGGTCTTTTATAGGTAATAAAATGAATGCTGTGTCCTTTTTTCGCTAGGGCTTTACCTAGTTCTGTTGCTACAACTCCACTTCCTCCAAATGTAGGATAACAGACAATCCCTATTTTCATAACATTATTTTTTTAGTATCTTAGTATTAAAATTTAAAGTAAAGGAAAATAATAAATACGAATTAATCCTCTATTTAATTAACTTTTTCAAACCTTCTTTTTCAAGAGCCGTGACAGCGATGGGCGTGACGGCCA
>CAZSKA010000046.1:0-19144 GCA_964607315.1 uncultured Saprospiraceae bacterium
GAATTTAAAGGAAGATTACTATTATCAGGAAAGAAGACTAAATTTAATTTAGACGAAATCTCTGAAATTACAATGAAACACGATTGGGCCGAAACTATACTTGCTGATTTTAAACCACCATTCCTTAAATACATTATTGTTGAATGGGTACTTAAGACTGTGAGGAACGAAGAGGCAAAATGGATAAAAGTAAAGACTAAAAGTGGTGAATATAAATTTTATTGTTACGGAATTGAGTATGATAGTTTTGATAATCCAAAGCCACATTTTGAAGATTTATATTTTGATTTGGCAAAACTGAATGTAGAAGTGAATTGGACGGAAAATGATCATATTTACTACAAGGATTTGGAAAAAGGAAAAGAAAGCCCGTGTCTAAAGTAGTCTATAAATAATAGTGGTTTAATCGCTAAAACGAAAGTAAGTAAAAAAGATCAGTATTTCCTTATATTCGTCTTGAGGACCAACATGTTCCTAAGATGACGAGCAAAAAGATGGAACAAAAAATAAAAAGTGGGTGAGAGGGTAAGGAGTTAGGCACATGTAAAAAAACAATACAATGAATAAGAAACAAATTGGGAACATAAGTTATTTCGTTTTTTCAATAGCAATACTTCTCCAAATGAATTCTTGTCAAGTTAAGAAAATGTTTTCTAATATTCCTATTAATAAAGAGGCATTGGCCATTGAATTTAATGTATTAGAAAAGAAACATAATAAGGTAAGAGGATTGGAATCCTTGTCATATTATGATTACGATATGTCTGCAACGATAAAACAAATAAATACATCTGATACAATCATAGAAATTACAAAACCTATATTTATTGTTTGGGAGAATTTTGAGATAAAGAATATGAAGGGCGAAAGTGTAGATAGTTTAATTAAAGACTATGATTTTACATTAATTTTTAATCCTGAAACTTATGAATTATATAATAAACCAACTAAACTTAAACCAAAAGAATTTTCGATTGACACCATAAACTTAGTGCATGACTTTAATTTTTCTATTTTGAATGAACCTGATACTTTTTTAATAAGAATTAAGAATTATTTTTTAGAAGAAAATATCTATTCAAACTGGGATACATTGATAATTAATTAAAAATGAGAATGACATCTTAGTCACCATTCAATCTTAAGAAAAAATGAAGCCAGTAAATGAAAAGCTTATTGAATACTAAATTTGGCTCGGATTGGCTAAATGAAATTAAGGAAAAAATATAATACATGACATATCATTAAGGAATGATAATATGACTTAAGTTGCACTTCGCTCTAAGAAAGCAATACCTAATGCAAACGGACGTTATAACCTTGAAATAGAATAACTGAATATGAAAGCTTTAAATATCACTTTTACAGTAATAGTGTTGTTCATATTACCTCAGCTTTTGATTGCTCAAGTAAAAGAAGAGTTCTATAAGTTCGAAGAAGTGAGCTTGTCGACTAGATTTCATGAAACTTCAAGAAAAACCACTAAAGGATACGTAAAAATCACTTATGAAAATGATCAAATCATATGTGAAACAATCCAAAATAATTCTGTGTATAAAAAGCAGCTATATAACATTGAAAATAAGGAAGTCCTAGGTGATTGGTCAAATGAGAAGGAATATCAAAATAGAGCTTTCTTTTTAGATCATAAAATAGCTCCAAAAATGGTCAATACAATGATTCAAATTTGCCATTATAATGAAATGCAAAATCTTGATACATTAAAGATTAAGATTTCAAATTGTTTCGAAAAATATAATTTCACCGAATTTAAGACATACAAGGCTAAAAATAAAATAGTTCAAAAGAGCGTAAGAGTTTTTAATTCTTCAATTAGTTCAACAGTAACACGAAAGACAAGACAAATAGAATTAATGAATAAAAGAAAGAGTGCTAAAATTAGAGGGAAATTTGAAGGAAGATAAATCATGTCATGTTACTTTATATAGGTAGCTTTGACTCCGGTTTTCCTTCAGAATTGCAAAGACACATCTTATATAAACGAACGTTTTAACTACGAAAAAATCTTTTGCTGACCAATCTATTATTACTTACAATTTCCTTATATTCGTCTCAAGAACCCAAAAGTACCTAAGATAACGAGCCAAAAGTGGAACAAAAGAAAATGTAAGTTAGTGCGGATATAAGGAATTATAAAACAATAACAATGAAACAAATTAAATTACTTCTAATACTTTTTCTGATTATTTCTTGTAATAGTGATGACAATGAGAATATTAATACAGAATTACCTTTCCTTTTTGAGAATGGATTTGAAATCTCTGGTAATGATATTGATGAATTAATTTTACCAGATGCAAGTTCATGGACTAATATTCAACTACAAGATCCAATTAATGGCGAAAATACTATTTCTATTTCAACAGATAAATTTAGTGAAGGAGAAAAGTCTCTAAAAATAGTTGCCCTTCCTTCAGATGAAATTTTATCAAAAGCAGATATTGAAAAATTTGGGTTTTATGCGCCCATTGGTAGTACAATAAAGATTGAAGCTGATTTTTACATTGATACTAATGAAGATCTGACCGATTTGTTTCTATTGGATTTAGAATGTTGTTCATGTTGGGACCCAAGTGTACCTGACAATCAATGCCCTGGAGTTAGACTTAAAATTGGTGGAGATAATGAATATCTTTCTATAGAACGCGGCAAAATAGTGAATTCAACTATAGGACAATCTGAAATTTCTTTTCCGAAATTTGAGTGGGTCAATGTAGTGTGGGAAATGGAATTGTCTCAAGAAAATAATGGAAAAAATAAACTTTCTATTAATGGAAATGAAGTAATTTCAAGCGAAGGGATAAACATGCCGAATGCAGAATTATTCAAGGAGGAGTTTGCATTAGCAGGTATAGACTTCACACTTCCTGACGATGTTTTTTATGAAAGAATCCAAATAGGAGCTACTGCCAATCCAACTCCAAATACAATTGACATGTATATTGATAATTTCAAACTAACAATCGAATAAAATAATTTCGAGCTAATAATTTATATTTAAATCAATAAAATATGAAACTTACCTCGATAAATGATTTAACTGATGAGATCGTAGGTAATAAGGGAACGGCTGAACGAGATGTTTTTGAATACGACCTTCGCATGGACATAATAGGAACAATGATTAAAGATGCGAGAATTAAACAAAACATGACTCAAGGAGACCTTGGAGAATTGTTGGGTGTCCAAAAAGCACAAATATCTAAACTGGAGAACAACACAAAAGACTTTAGAACAGGCACGATTCTAAGAGCATTGGAAGCATTAGGAGCAAAAGTCAAGATGACAGTCGAACTTGAAAAGGAAGAGCTTGTAGTAGTTTGAAAATACCGAAAAGATAACAATAGACATGACGTAAACTTCCCTCTGGTCGGTCAGCTCATATCAACGGACGTTAGCACATTTGTAGAAACCGAAAAAAATGGACGATAAAAAATTAGATATAATATATAAAATACTCTTTTTAGCCGGTCTTATTTTCTTTTTGATAGGTCAAATAATCTTAGTCCAAGGCAATGATTTTGTATATAGCTTAAAGCCTATTGATTTTGCTCATTGGTCTTTATTAGTTGGAGTTACTTTAATGATTCCAAAGACAGTTAATTTTCCTAAAAAAATCTTTAGCTTGATTGGCATTCCTCTGACGTTAATTGGGATTGTTTGTGCCATTGGTATGTGTGTGTTAGACTTTATTTGGTGGAGCTTTCCAAATGCTGAAATGCGAAATGAATTTGCTAATCATATCTCACAAGTTCCTTCCATTTGGAAACCGTTTATGACCGTAGGACCAAGTTCAAAAATTTTCAATTTAGGATTACTGATTTTAAGTTTGAATTACATGAAAAATGGAAAGGTAGGAATTATCTTCATTCTTATAGCTAACCTAATTTTATGGCATATTATCCCATTGCCTTATAGATTAGTTTTTGGGTATGCTTTAACTTTAATTGGTTTCAGCATACTTTTTGCAAAGAAAGAATAATAAAAAAGTTCTATTCATCTTATAAACCTACATGGCCCTAAGATAATGTGCGTGATGTGGAACAAAAGATAACGAATTGGTTCAGATATAAGGAGTTTGTGATAATTAAGAACAACAAAACTAATTCTCAAATACAAACAAAGATTGATAAATAAAAATTGAATATTTGTTGTTTATACATCAATATGAATAAATTAGAAATAAAATATTTCGATAATATAAATCTACGATTAAAGAACGATCCCAGGTTACTTGAGAACGGAGGTTATAAGTTCAAACATGAAATTGTCGATAAGACTCTTAATGATTTCTTCGAATTTTACATAGATGGAAAACCACTAATTGAATTGATACTGGGTAAGAACATGAGTAAAGTATACTTAACATCATGGAACGGACTGCTAGGAACGAGAGATAAAAAATATGATGAATTATTAGTCAAGTCGCTAATAAATGAAAACATAAACGCTGAATTTGTGCAAAAGCATTTCAAAAAGTACGAAGAGTCTATCAACGAAGATGTTGCAAAGAAATTAATATTTGAACTAAGTTTAGAGAAACCCTTAGTTTATGGATGCAAAATATGTGGAGATATAGATTGTGGTGGAATTGTTATTAGAATAGAAAGTGACGAATTTTCTTTTTCATGGTACTTGTTCGATACAGAAACTAAGGAATATGATAAACTAATAGGTGAATTTGAGTATGAACAATACAAGAATGTATTTAGCAAATACATGAAAAATTGGAAGAAAGCAAAAACAAGAGAAATAAATTATCACTAACATTTAGTATAGAATCTTTACTATCTCTGTATACTCCATATAATTTGGAGTTTAAACACAAAAAACCTCTTCCCTAACTAATCTACCATTACTTACTATTTCCTTATATTCGTCTCAAGAACCCAAAAGTTCCTAAGATAACGAGCAAAAAGTGGAACAAAAGATAACGAATGGGTGAGGGGATATAGGAAGTTAAGCATAATTAGAACGAACAAAAAAATGGAATTACCAAAATATCACGAAACTTTCAATCTATTAAAATATGACATAACATGCTATGATCAGGGAATGCCTCCTTCGTCGTGACTCTCGATATGCCCGCTCTGCTCTATATAACCAAAAAGAAAAGTTGCCAAAAGAAATGACCAAATACAATGCATTTTTCGAATCCATAAAATCATTTACAATAAAAAATGGAATATCTGTCGAAGCAGAATTTGTCGGTGCTGAGGATAAAGAAGTGATAAAATTGGAAAACCAGATTGGTTTCAACTTCGGCTTGGGAATGAGAACGTATTTAGAACACTTTGGCAATAAAATTGGAATTCGAAATTTTGATATTACAAGATTTACTATCAAAGATATTCTACAAGCAGAGGATAAAGCAGTAAAACTTGACATAAGAGAAAAGATTATAAACGGAGATTTAGTCGACGGATGGGATGAGAAATCAATATACAATAGCTTGGAACAAATATGTTTCGTAAATTACTTTGAGACAAACCATTATTTTACTTTCATTAGTCGGAATGATGAAAACACTAATCTGTATGGATGGGATGGAGGCAAAGAATCATATAAACATGAAATGTCAATAACAAGCAGTCTTAGAAGCCAAATATTTATAGGTTTAAAACGCATATGTGACGTTAGGAGAGAAAAACATGTAAAGGAACTGGTCGATTACAGACTAGATTTTTACAACAGGACAAAAGAAATTAATATTGAGAATCTGAAGTGGTTGGATATTTTTAAAGAAAATTATATTGATAATAACCTTTACATACTGAGTAAATATAGATTCGATAAAGAAGTAAGTTTGATTGAATCTAATGAGAATCGAATTGTTGAAATTGAAGAGTATGGTCAGGGCTTCGAAAAAATGATAAGAAAAAAGGCTATATAGAGCACTATAGATCATAGAATCTTTCCTTTGGTCAGACTCTCGATATCATCATTCCACCAGTAATATCTAAAACTAAAAATCAAATGGAAATACTTAATACTGAACTTCAAAAAATAAACTCAGATTTACTGAGTGCTTATGAAATTCTTTCAAATCATACTGAATCCAATAATGGACTTTATGAATTTACAGATAAAGTACGTCTCTCAACTTTACTATTTCATCATAGAAGAGGACTAAGTTTGGATATCGTAACTAATTATGATATAGATATAAATTCAATACTTGTAAATTTTCTTTCTGAAAATACAAACAAAAAAATCGAATCTCTTTTTACAGCAAAAGGAAGAGAAAACTACAGTCTTGCCATATATGGGAAACCTGACAGAAAACAAGAATGGGGGTTTTCAATAGATGGGCCTCTTTTGTCACTAAATTTCACAATAAAAGGATCGGAATTTTCGGTTGTACCAATGTTAATTGGTAACTATAATCCTCACACAACTGGAGATAATGTAAAGGATAACCCAATGATCACAGAAATTGGAATACCCTCAGACTTTATGTCTATGCTTGATGAAGAACAACTAAGAAAAACCTTAATATCCAATACTTCACCAACAGATTTGATTTATGCATATTCAGATAATCTATCAATTATTCCTGCTGGAATGCCATTAACAGAAATAAATACTCAAGATCAGAAATTCTTTCTAGGAATGATTTTATCTGTCTACTTACATCGACTGAAACCTAATATGGCAAAATCATTCAACAACAAACTCTTCTCGGAATCAACTAATAATTATAAATTAGCATGGAAAGGAGGCTTAAAAATGGAAGATAAATTCTACTATTCTCTTTCATCAAAGAAAATGGTTATTGAATTTATCAAAGTAAACGAAGGCAATTCAGATGTTATCACAGTCATGCGAGAGAAAGAATATGACTATGGAATAAAATTTCTTAATAGAGATGAATAACTACCTTTTAACTCAATTACAATCAATATTTATATGGAAGAAAATACAAAGTATAATTTAAAAGTAATTACTGCTGATCTTTATAAGGCTTCTCCTCAAAGGTATGAATTGCGAAAAGGAAATGTAGAAGGTGCGCCACTCTGCCCATTTGGAAATCAATTTGAATGGATTGGATATGATTTGGAAGATCAAGTATATGTGCGGATGACAAAGTCTGTATTCAAAAAAATGATTAAACCCAAATAATGCATTAGACAATCTATTGCGGTTCGAAACTACTTCAAAATCAACGCTTTGCTAGCGTTTTCAGATTCACCATAGCACTGCTATGGTAAATCTTCCAAATCGCTTGATTTTATAGTATTTTCAATCCTCATAACTAAGCTCTTATACATAAATTGGATTAAAGAAATGGAAGAAAATGAGGGATGTGTCTAATTCACATCCCTCATTTTTTTGGTATTATTTGTCATTCTTTTAAGCTCAACATAGCTGGACGTTTTTATTATCAAAACAAATTGATCTCTTAATAGATATCCTCTTGCACATCTCGCCAGCATGAATATGAAAGGAGATATTTATATGACTTATTCTATAACATATATCCGTACATGACCAGCGTTACTGCCAATTTCATCATTCCCAGGAGCACCTACTGCCATACGAATACCATCTCCAGACATGGACACAGAAGTGCCACATAGATCCTGATTTGCTTCACCTTCAATATCATTTCCAAGTAAGTTCCATGCAGTACCATTCCATTCGTATATCCGTGCTGTACCATTCCCAAGAATACCTGGCTCCACAGGAGCACCTATCGCCACACGGTTACCATCTGCAGAAAGAGACACAGAAGTACCTGAAAAATCATTTGCTGCTGCACCTTCGATATTATTGCCTAATATGCTCCAAGTATTCCCAGAGCCTTCGTATATCTGCACATATCCAGTATTACCGTTAAAACCAGGAGCACCTATCGCCACACGATTTCCATCAGCAGATAAGGAAACAGAAGTTCCACCATCACTATTAGTCACCTCACCATTGACTTGAGTTAAGAAAGCCCATTCTCCAGTCCACGTATATATCTGTATATTACCTAATGAATTGCCAGAAGAATTGTCATATCCTGGAGATCCTATTGCCACAAGGTTTCCATCAGCAGACATTGAAACAGAAGTGCCTAATTCATCACCATGTCCACCATTGATGCCCACATCAAGCAAGTTCCATGCATTTCCATCCCATTCGAATATTCGTACTCGACCATTATTGTTAAAACCAGGAGCACCTATCGCCACACGGTTCCCATCACCAGATAAGGAAACAGAACTACCGAAAAGAGCACTTGCTTCTTCACCATCGATATCATTCCCTAATAAGTTCCATGTATTTCCATTCCACTCGTATATCCTTCCCTGACCAGAATCAATCCCATTTTCAAAACTCCCAGGAGCTCCTATCGCCACACGGTTCCCATCACCAGATAAGGAAACAGAACTACCGAAAAGAATTACAGCTTCTTCGATATCATTACCTAGTAAATTCCATGCATTTCCATCCCATTCGTATATCCTTACATAACTATCCCCGGGAGATCCTATTGCCATACGGTTACCATCGGCAGACATGGATACAGAAGTACCACTTTGATCATTTGCTGCTTCACCATCGATTTCTCCCTGCTGGTAAATGAAGTTTGAAGAAACACCTCCAGTAGTATTTGTCCAATCCATTCCATTGTATACCTGCATCTCTCCAAAATCGCCACAATTAGTGCACCAGATAACCAATCCTGCAACTGGATTAGTAATAGCTTCACGTTGAGATCCTGTCATACGTGGTAGTAGTAGACCTTTTGATGTACTTTCGAGATCAAGTATTGCGCTTTCTTTTGGAGCTAATGTTCCAATTCCTACTTGTGCATGGCTTATTGTAGCAGCTATACAAAGTATTCCTATGATAAGGAATGGTGATAATTTACCCATGTTATATTTTTTTAGTTCAAATACATAAATTTAGTTGAAGTCCTAGCTAATTTTTAAAGGGTCAACTCTTATATGAAAATTGATATATTAATTTATTGCCTGTTTTCTCTTTAGCTTAAAAGAATTTTCAGACGTACTCCTTTATTAGTCGAAGCTCATTCGAAAAGGTCAGACAATTCACTATTTTTCTTCCATTTAGTAGAATGTTATGAAGACCTAAGAAGTGAATGGGTTGGGACCCAAAAAGACCAAAGTATTTTGCTGCTCAAATAATTAAACCCTAGGAATAAATTTATATTAAGCCTTTTTCTGCACCATCAAGTCGAAAAAGTGAAAGAACCAAACATCAGTTTAGAGCGAGCGACATTGGTAGTTTGGCTTTTGCATTAAGTAATCTAGTATGGCAATGAATTGACTAAAGTCAGAATTGCGTTAGCGATGGTAGGTAGTGGAAGCGTAGCTTCCAGACGAGTGACGAAGGAGCGAAGCTGAGCCGAATGGCGAACTACCGGACGTAGCGCTCGAACGCCCATAAAAAACTATTATCAATATCTAATCACACAAAAGTGGACCTCCTCAAGTCTACCTCGTCTAATCATTTTAGTTGATAAACTTTTAAAAAATTATTAAAAAATAAATCTACTGATATGAAAAGATGTAAATATGTTGTATTAATTATGCTATGTCCTATGTTGATATTTTGCCAACAGGTAGAAGTTGAAGGCGAATTTTTAGCGGACTCTATTAATGTACAATCAGGATTGATTAAGAATGTAGCAAATCCTGTTTCTGCGCAAGATGCAGCGACAAAGGCTTATGTAGATTTTCTTGAAGCAAGACTAGATTCTCTTATTAACGCCTTACAACCTGCACCAATAGTACCCGTGCAAGTGCGATTAGATATGGGCGAAACACCTTTTGATATTTTTAATAGTGATAACAGTTTACTGGATTCCTTATATGGCAAAACTTACGCTGGAGGACTCATATTTTATTTAGATGATGTTTCAGGTTTAGGCCTTGTAGCCGCACCTATGGATCAAAGTATGGGTGCAGAATGGGGATGTTCTGGTACGGAAATTATAGGAGCGAGCGGGACGTATATTTTCAGTGGGGAGTCAAATACTATGAATATAATAAACGAATGTACTACACCAGGAATTGCTGCTGAATTATGTGCGAACCTAAATTTAAATGGATACAGTGATTGGTTCCTGCCTTCTAAAGACGAATTAGATGAAATGTATGAATTCATTGGTAATGGTGCGTCTGCTCCTAATACAAATATTGGTGGATTTGCGGATGCATTTTATTGGAGTTCTACCCAGTTTTCTGATAACCGTGCCTATTCACAGCAGGGCATCACAGGTAGTCAAGGTCAGTCTCTTAAGTTCGAAAGTTCATTATACGTTCGAGCTATAAGAACGTTTTAAGCGCAACGTGCCATTTGACCATAACTAGGTGCATCACAGATTCCTAAGACAAGGAGTGAAAAGAGGCGGCAAATTAATTTCTCTTTCTAACGTTCACTTTGGAAATTTTAAATCCTGTTGGATAAAAGTAATTTGAAGGTGCAAAATGACTATTGATAATCAATGGCTTATCGAACATTAGTCAGGATGGGAATTTAAAGAATGTACAATGTTCCAATTGAAAAAGTATATAATCATACTTTGATTAGATTTAAAATAAATAGGATGTCTATGTACTATTTTAAGTTAATATCTGTTATTTTCATGTAGGAGTTTTAAAGAATCACTTTTTGTTTTTTATTAAAAATCACTTGATATGAAAATAGTTACTTATACCAAAATAAGTAGATTTTTTGCTTTCCCATTTGTAGTAAATTTGTTTTTATGTTTTGCGTCACTAAATGCACAAGAGATTCTATTGCAAAATACAAAAGACTACAAAAGCTATTATTACGAAGTATACCAAGCTGATCGATTATTCAACCAAGGAAATTATTCTGAAGCGCTTTTGCGATATAAGGCTGCATCCCAAATGGTAAATTTTGTGGAAACACCAATATTGAAGAAGTTTCTAGAAGCTGCTAAAAAAGCAAATGACCAATCGCTAGAAAAAGAATATGAATCTTTAATTGAGATACAAAAAAATACACCTGCTGAATATGCTCATTTAGGTCCAACACTAGATGAGTTAATAGCTGAAGATCAAAAAGTGAGGAAAAAAAAACAAAAACTTGTTAATTATTACTGGAAAAATAAAGATAATAAGTCAGTGATGAACTCTTCAAAATTTCAGAAAGCCAAAAAGGCGGAAGAAGAGTGGCGCAGAACGGATTCGTTAAATATTCAAATCTTATTGTCCATGTTTGAAGAACACGGTTTTTTAGATGAAAGTAAAATTGGATATGATAGATATTATAATATTGTTTTCCCGCTTCTTTTCCATTTTGATAAAGACACAAACAATCTAGTGCTCCAGCCAATCTTAGATGAAGCCTTAGAAAAAGGTCAGATTAATCCGTATTCATATGCAATCATTTTAGATAGGCATTTAAATTCATGTCAACTTCCTCAAAAATATTATGCATGGCCAATCTTAAGTTCTGATCCCCAATTAAGTGAAGAAGAGATTGATCAGATCAACAAATTACGGGAAGACTTAGGTCTTTTCAGAGATGAAATAGTAATTACAGAGACCAAGGGACATTGGATAGTAAGTTACAAGCCTAAAGAGTAGGCACAAATTAATTTTTCCACACAGAATTGAATTTTAAATAGCAAAGCTGCATTAGCCTTTTAGTTTATCAACTCCTATTTATGAGGTCTGCACCATTTGTATTTTTTTATAAATACCATGAAAGAGTGAAAATTAAATCTTTCATATTTGTATAATCAACTTTACTTATTAATATACTAGGATATTATCACGGTAACAGGAACTACTAATACAAAAAACAGAAAAAATATTTGAAAAAGAAAACAAGTTATAGCGTTCTCTACTTGTTGAAATAAAGGCCTTACATTGAATCAAGAAAGAGATTGACAAGAATGAAAAGTTAATTTTGCCACAAGCTGTGGCACTAATGCATGTCCGAGAAGATTAGTAACCAAAATATACTGCATTAGTCAATAATTCACTTATATAATTTAGTTAAATTTGTAGGTGTTATTTTTGTTCAAGCAGGGACCTCCCCCTCCTCTAAAAAAAACAATAATAATGCCTCATAAATTAACTCACAATGGTAATGAATGCAATAGCTACCTCTATTTCAGTTTTTATGCAGATTCTTTTGATACATCTGAAGTAACTAATACCAATTTAATTTCAAAATGTCGTATAAAATTTTGATACTTAATTTTTCTAGTTCGAGTTAAAAAACGTAGGCATAACAGTAGTTATGGCGAGGCTTTTTAAGGAAGAAATTGAAAGATTAAGTAAAAAGAAATGCGACATTATGGAGTTAAATTGGTATAAGATGATTGGAATAGAACCAACTTCTGTGAAGATAAAGAATGAACCAATTCCTGTATCTACTTCTTGGGAATATAGAATTGTAGCTGGAAATGATCTAGATCTAAAATCATATCTTGAGGAATTAGTCAATGTATTCGAACCTAAAATCGAAGTAATAAATAGCTTGAAGAAATCGCTCAACTTAGAAACGATAATTATCTTCGTTATTGATATTGATATAAACCCAGTTTCTTCTACTCCTTACTTTGGACTAGACAAAAGAGTAATAAATTTTCTAGGCATGACAGAAACAGAAGTTGATTTTGATGTTTATAAAGCTGACACTTTAGGTTTGTTAGATAAAATATAAGAATATAAATTAGGTGGTATGACACCTTCAGTATTCGCACATTCATTTATTTAAAAATGAACAAAATTAAATCCCACATATTAGAATTTATCTGGTCTGGAAAGGATGTGGCTGGTTTCGAGCAATGGCTATATAATATGGACATAATAGAATTTGAAAAACTAATTGGAGCAGAGAATTATGTTGAATTAATCAGCTACGACTATAAAAACCTGCCTTTAGAACAGCTAAAGGAATTTTTAAAAACGATTCTACCTGAGGAAATGGTTCAGGAATTCAAAGAAGAATTTAAGAAAAGAAAATCAAAAGTTATTAAAGGGAAGTGTATAAAGAAAATAGCCCTTCAGTATCACGGAAAAGAAGATAGAGAATGGGGTGTTGAAATAGGGAAGGAATATGAGTTTTTGATTATCAATTTAGATATTAAAAGGGGAAATCATGCAGCCTTGGTCAATTATGTTGATAGAACAAATGATTTTCGACCAGCTGGTTTTGTCCCCTTGGAATTGTTTGATATTGATCTAACTAACATATCGGATTTCTATCATAAAGTTGTAAATGAAAAAAATGAAACTACAATTGAAATTGTTACATTTTCTGAGAATACGTATCGACCTAATCAATATTCCTTTTGGGAAGATTTTTATGATGATGATAAAAAAGCCATAGATACATATTATGACACACTAGAAAAATTAGGTGTTAACCATATTTGGTAGCGAGTTTTAAATTACTTTCCTCTCTATGCACACATCCACGGCTCACCAATAAATCAATAGAATAATTAAAAAGAATACACAATACATAGTGTACAAATCACATTAATATTTAACAAAGACATTTTATTCTTTCCTTATTTCTTCCATGAAATAAAATTAAACACCCATCAATGCTAATAAGAAATGCAATCATATCATTAATAATTTGCTTGTCTCAACAAGTTTATGCTTGCGGATGCGGTGGTCCAATTAATGAGCTAAGTGTAGATATAGATTCTTCTGATGCAATTTTTATAGGTGTAATTACAGAAATAAATGAAGAACATAATTTTTACTTGGCCGATCAAATAGGAAATGGATTAAAATACATTAATTTCGATGTTTATAGATCGAATAAAGGATTAAACAAAGCACAACTAAAAGTCTCTGTCTTTGATTATATGTCAAACACAAGTTGTGAAGGTTTGACATATGGAAAACAAATAGGAGATACCATATTGGTCTTTGCAACAGAATTTAATAATAGTATGCTAGGAAGTTACTTATGTGGCCGACATCCAAAATCAACTAAGCTAACATTAGAAGAACAAACATTTAGAGATACAGCAACATGGATTGATCCTCGCACAAATCATATAGATGCTGAGGCATATCTAACTAAACAGTTTCCTAAAACCAATGAAAAGAACATTCCCATTATGACTACAAACCGAAAAGTAAATTTGTTCTTATTAGGAAGTTTAGCGATAAACATTTTATTGATAATATATATCCTAGTGAATAAATTAAGAAAACCAAAAACCAATTAAAACTTAGCCTCTATCAGCCCTACTATCCTCACGATAACCTTTCATGAAAACCCTTTGGGCGTAAGCCCCATCCCATTAAAAAAGACCTCACATCATACAAGTAAACACCACCATTTTCCAGATCTATCATCTTACTCCTCACAGGAGACGGACAGGAAGATGAGGTGAACCCACTTTCTTGACCAATAAACAAGACTAATCTCTAATTTATAAGAAAAAGGCTAGCGGAGAAAAGAATAAAGTGTATTTTTAGTTGTACATGAAACTATGTTACCAATAATTTATTGACAAAATAAAATAGGATGAAAAACATATTTAATCTCTTGACCGTACTATTTATTTGTATTTCTTGTAATGATCCTAAGGAGGAAATTGTTAGCAGTTCTGATGGAATTTGGGAACAAATGGGGTACGGGAAAATTTTTGAGATAAAAAATGACTCTGTAAAGATTTTTGATATAAATAAGATTGGATGTAATGAGTATGAACATGTCGAATTGAGAGATGAAGGTAAAGTAGAGTCCTATTCCAAAGACTCCTTAACAATTCGGAAAAACATGAAGACTTATAAGTTTGTGAGATTAGAGAAACTACCGGATGTATGCAATACACTTTCAGCTAAGAATACCGACCCTGTCTATAATTTTGAAAGCTTATGGAGTACATTCAATGAACATTATTCCTTTTTCGAAACACGAGAAGTAAATTGGAACGAAATCTATAAAAAATACAAGCCTCAGATAAATAATGAAACAGCTGATTTACAATTATACTTAATATTTGAAGAAATGTTAGATGAGTTGAATGATGGACATGTCTCTATTGATGAACCTGAACATCTTTCAGATACGTTGGATGTTTTGAATGCTGAAAAAGAGATGGGACCGAAAGAAAAAGCGAAGGTCAATCAGTTTGAATTGGGGGATTTAATAGCAAATAAATACTGTAAAAAAGTAGATAAGCACAATGCAGGTATTGTTCAATGGGGGATGATGAAAGATAGTATAGCCTATGTTCAACTAAATGCTATGTGGTTACTTGCTTATTACGACATATCACAGGATTTACTTCTTCGCGACTTTTATCCATTATACGGAGCTGAAATGGAAAAAAGAGTAGGTCAGAGAGAAGATGAAATAGAAGGTGCAGATATCTTGATGGATAGTATTGTAATGGATCTACATATGGCAAAAGCTCTTGTTTTTGATTTGCGATTTAATCAAGGAGGAAAAGATGAAGCAGGCTTAGAATTTATGGGACACTTTGTTAAAAGCAGAAAAAAAATAGCATCAAAGAAAGCAAGACTAGCACAAGGCTTCAGTAATCACCAGAGCATGCACCTTGAACCTAAAGAACCTCATTTTGATAAAAATGTCTATTTACTTACTAGCTATCAAACCGCTAGTGCTGCAGAATTAGCCGTCTTATCTTCTCTACCTTATAGCAATTTTGTCAGAATTGGATCTAATACGGAAGGAATATTCTCTGACGGCTTGGACAAGAAACTACCAAATGGATGGGATTTTAGACTTTCGAATGAGATTTATGTAGATGCAAAGGGAATAAACTATGAAGGAATTGGAATTCCACCCGATATAAAAATCGACTATCCAAAAGAAAAAGCAGCTTTTTTGAATATGATATTAGGTCAACTTCAATCCTCTGGAGACGAAGCCATTGAAGAAGTTTTCAAAATAGAAAAAGAAAAATAATATGCTATTATTTGTTAATGACATTATATTTTCATCTTGTTGTTCATACATGCTTTTTACTTCGTTTAACTAGAAAAATCTATCCTTCTTCTCATTAAAGAAGAAAGTAGTCGACAAAAATTAAAATGAAAGAAATTACCGTAGGATTAGCTATAAGAAAGGGCAAAATGATGTTGACATACCCAGTTTTTGGAATTATGGCAATTGGAATAGGTATAACATTATGGCTTGTTTCATCTCATTTTGGTGGGCCATACGTCGGTTTGATAGGATTCTTGTTGACATTTATAATAATGTGGTTTTGGTGGAGCTTTTTTGTAGTTAAATGGAAAATCTGGGCTTTTAATAATGTCAGAAATGTTCATGCTTTGAAAAGAAGAGCTATTCAAGTATTGTTGATATGGCCAGATTCAAGTTGGTTCAATAAAACTGAGATTAAAACAACAAAGCAAGTCCACCAATTGGAAGAACTAGCTTATAAATTTAAACAAGAAGACATATTAGAGAAAAGTATAGATTTCGACATTGAAACCACAGAAATAAAGGTATATATATCGAAGATTTCAAGAATTTTTATCCTTGCTTTATCAATTTTAATACTGCTCTTTGGGATTTATATTATCCAAATTAACCCATTTGCAGCTTTAATTTCATTTGCAGCATCAATATTTTTGTTTTCGCTTTATTACAATAAATTCAGGGATGTAAAACCTCAATTAATAATTAATAAAGATGGTCTGAAAATCAAAGAAGAAGCTGTCAAACCATGGTCTAGAATCAAGTATTGCAAAGTATATAATACCGGCACAAGAAGAGATACAAAATGGTTTCTGGAAGTCAATTATAATAAAACAAGATCAGGTAAACTACAAACGATTGATATTGAATTAGAATACCTCAATATCAAACCGCACAAAATAGAAGATATTATTAATACATTTATGTACGCTAAAAAACAATGAGTACTTCATAAAGGGTGAAGAGTATCTTTCTTACTCCTCAGCATGTCACAGAACCACTATGTTAATTTGAAACCTTATGCAGAGAACAGAAGTCATAGATAAAAAGCAACTTTTTGAATTGATAGAATCCATCCTTTCAGATTCAAAAACAGAATTCTATGAATCATATTCTGAAATGGAAAAGAAATAATTCGAATAAACAGCCTGTCTGAATTTCAAAATTATTTTTTCAATGCAATATCAAGCGGACAAGTGCAATTTGGGTTTGGAATTTATAATCCAGATTCAATGGGTAAATTCTTTATCTCTAAAATAAAACTCAATCCTACATATTGTGACGGAAAAACTTTCCGCTATCGATTAGATGGTTGGGCAATAATATATGTTCAGCTAGACGTGCAAAAAGGAGAAAATTTTATTAAATGCAATGTTTCAGTTAACTCAAAAAAGCGAGCCGAAAATTGGAAAACTACTATTCCTGAACTAGGAAATCCAGCATTGTGGGAATGGAAAAATGTAGAAAGTAGAGCTAGAAAAATCATTTATCAATTGAAAAAACACACAAATAACCGACCATAACCACCAGCACTTCATTTCCCTATAACAATCTTTCATGAAAACCCCTTTGGGCGTAAGCCCCTTCTTAAACACTACAAGACTATAAGTTCTGAACAGAACGCTAAATGAAAAAATGAAATATACATACCATCTAATTTATCGGTTCTTTTAATGCATCAAGTTCTACATTTTTATTCTTAGGGGCTTCAGCAGAAGGTGAAAATACCTTCTGCTGCGTTACGTTACAGGTTCGGCATTCGCCTCATCCTCCTGCCTCCCTCCAAGACTAAGCACAGGAAAGCAGAGCTTCCTTCCACATCACTAAGCCGATAGTACAAGATCATGTGCTTTTAAGTAGAAAAAATAGAAAAGTATAATGCTGATTTAACAATATTAGCTGGAATTTTTGAGTTTATTATAGGTTGTAAAATCATAAAGCATTGCTCGCAAATTTAAGCTGACTTAAGTCTTAAACCTTTTATTAGATTTGCACCGAAGAAATATTTAAACTTAATATCCCCTAAAAACCTTCTTTTTTTATGCAAAATTTTATCAAGTTATTTATTCTAGTATTTGTGATCAGCTGCACTACTGAGGAGAATTGTCAAGATATTATTACAGAAGTAGATTTTGAAATAGATGTAAATCTTGGCATATCGTTTCCACCGGTTGCCGATGAAGAACAAAGAGATTTTACCGAACCTATTCTAAAAGAGCTTAATGTCAATATAATTCGCTTTGGAGAAAATTGGTCTTTTAGAGAACCTGAGGAAGGCAATTTTAATTGGTCTTCACTAGATGAGAGAATAGAATGGGCGGAGCGTAATGAGATAGACGTTCTGTTAACTATACAATCTAATGGTCCTGATTGGGCTTGTAGTTCTTTACAAAATACGAATTCATGTGTTTATAATGACAATGAAACATTCAAGAATTATATAGAACAACTTTTGCAGCGCTATTCAAACCGAATTGCCAAAATTCAGTTTGGAAATGAATGGCAATCAGATTTTTGGTACATAGGAAGTGCGCAGGATTTTGTTACAGCTAACAATATCGTTTATGATGCTATTCAAGAATTTTCACCACAAACAACATTCGTTTTAGGTGGATTTACAACAATTTCATTGAGATTTTTAGCGGGATGTAATGGACTCATTGATGAGTTTTATGATGATGAGGGTAACTTATTCGACAGAGAATTTTTGGATAGTAATTGTGGTATTCCTGAAGTAGTCGAAATTATAGATAGAATTAATTATGTCTTACAAAATGCTTCATATGACTTAGCAGATATGCACCTTTATGATGATGCGGAGAATTGGAATATTTATTATGAGAATTTTAAAACGATGGTTGATAAACCAATTATCATCACTGAATTTGGAGGGCCAAATGTGAATTTAGAACCTGCAACAGAAGAATATCAAAGAGAGCGATTTGAGGAATATGTAAAAGCTATTGACAATCTTGGAATTGAGGAAGCGTATTTCTTTAAGCTTATTGAAGGTTCAGGTAATCCTGCGCATAGCGAATCGGGTTTGATAGATAATCCAGAATTAACAAAGAAGCTTAACTACTTTACGTTTAAAGAATTAAATATGTAATACCTGTTCAAGGCTAAAATAAGATATATATGGATCGAAACCCCATTCTACTTCGTTAGAAATTGATTCCGTATCTAAGGTTATGCAATAAATTTC
>CAZSKA010000047.1:0-18554 GCA_964607315.1 uncultured Saprospiraceae bacterium
AAAAATTAAGTATCAAAATTTTATACGACATTTTGAAATTAAATTGGTATTACAATTACTTAAATCCAATTATATACTATCTAAAGCAAATTTAACTAGATAATAAATAATACAAATTTAAAGTGCTTTTTCTTGATCCAACATTAAGCCTTAATTCCCGAGAAAATATCATTCATGTTAGAGAAAATAATAGATTCAGATGATTTTAACCTAAAGAAAAAGCAAAAGTGCGATTGGATACTAATCTTTCTCTTGTTTTTTATTTTTGGATTATCTCGCTGGCGCTCGATGATCCCCAATGTGGTGTATTGGTAGAAGCAATTGATTTTTTTCAAAAATCTATTGCAACGAATAAAAAAAGCTACCTTCCAGTGAACTGGAGGCAGCTTTTTTATAAGTTGTAAAGAATCACCAAAGTGATTCAATTGCTTGCGGTGAGAGGGGGATTCGAACCCCCGGTACCTGTTTCCAAGTACGCCGGTTTAGCAAACCGGTGGTTTCAGCCACTCACCCACCTCACCGGATGTATTGCTGATTTACTAAGCGAGGGCAAATATAAATTTTTTATTCAATTTCAAAATAGATTTTGAATCGAATAATTAACTTTATTTATTCTATCCAAAAAGTAATTATTTATATTGAAAAATATTTGGGATTTTTACTTAAATTTTTTCTTTATCTCTCTTACATATTACATTTAATTTCTTTTTATTACAGCATAATGAGTGAAGTCAAAGTATAGCGATATATTTGTATCCATGCAACAAAAACTCACAGACTGGCTACCCATAACAAAGAAAGAACTTGATCTTAGAGGTTGGGAAGAGCTAGATGTAGTTTTAATTTCTGGTGATGCCTATGTCGACCACCCTGCTTTTGGCGCAGCAGTCATTGGACGAATTATAGAAAGTGAAGGATTTAAAGTTGGGATAGTTCCTCAACCAAATTGGCAAGATGATCTTCGTGATTTCAAGAAATTTGGCAAACCGAAAATGTTTTTTGGGGTAACTTCTGGTTGCATGGATACCATGGTAAATCATTATACCGCAGCACGAAGAAAAAGATCTACTGATGCATATACCCCAGGAGGAAAAGCTGGTTTCAGACCTGACTATGCAGTACGAACTTATACTAAAATTCTTAAAGAATTATATCCTGATGTTCCTGTTCTTATTGGTGGTATAGAAGCATCGTTAAGGAGGGTAACACATTACGATTATTGGCAAGATACACTGTTTACAAATATCCTTGAACAAAGCGGAGCAGACATGTTAGTTTATGGTATGGGTGAAATGCCTTTAAGAGCTATTCTTCAACTGCTTAAGGCGGGATATCAAATGAAAGATATCACTCATGTTCCTCAAACAGCTTTCCAGATTGGAAGAAGAGATTCATTACCGAATGAAGATCTGTGGAAAACAAAGACACTACATAGTCATGAGAAATGTATGCGTGATAAAAAAGCATTTGCTTCAAATTTCAAACTCGTAGAACAAGAAAGTAACAAAGTAAAAGCAGATCGACTTCTTCAAGCTGTCGGCGACCATAACCTAGTCGTTAATCCACCTTATCCTCCAATGACCGAAGATGAAATTGATGGATCATTCGACTTACCTTACACCCGATTACCTCACCCAAAATATAATAAAAGAGGAACCATTCCCGCTTACGAAATGATCAAATTCAGCATCAATATGCATAGAGGTTGTTTCGGAGGTTGTAGTTTCTGCACCATATCGGCTCATCAAGGTAAATTCGTTTCTTCTCGTTCTGAAGAATCCATCCTTAAAGAAGTTGATAAAGTCACTTCTATGCCAGATTTTAAAGGTTATATAAGTGATCTCGGTGGACCTTCAGCTAATATGTACAAACTAAAAGGAAAGGTGCAAGAAATTTGTGATCGTTGTGTTAGTCCATCTTGCATTCACCCTGTTGTTTGCAGTAATCTAGATACAGATCACACACCTATGACCGAGTTATATAAGAAGGTAGATGCACACCCAAAAGTGAAAAAAGCCTTTGTAGGCAGTGGAATTCGATATGATTTACTCGTACCATCTTACAACAAAGATCATAACAATAGTATAGAGCCATATATAAATCAATTAGTGAGTCGACACGTGTCAGGAAGACTAAAAGTTGCTCCTGAACACACTAGTGATGACACATTAAAAGTGATGAGAAAACCATCTTTCAAGCATTTTCACGAATTCAAAAAATTCTACGACAAAGCCAATAAGAAACATAATCTTAACCAACCATTGATTCCATATTTCATTAGCTCGCATCCAGGTTGCGAAGATAAGGATATGGCAAACTTGGCTGTTGAAACTAAAGACATGGGATTTCGTTTGGAACAGGTTCAAGACTTCACTCCTACTCCAATGACAGTAGCGACGATAATTTATTACACCGGTTTGCATCCTTATACACTACGTCCAGTTTATACTGCTAAAACCGAGAAACAAAAGAAAAATCAACACATGTTTTTCTTCTGGTATAAAAAAGAAAATCAGCGTAGAATCAAGGACAAATTAGTTAATTTAGGAAGAAGAGATCTAGCAGAACGTCTCTTAGAACCTGTAAAAAAAGAACTGAAGAAAAAGGTAATTACAGCTAAGTCGAAAAAAGGCAAAGATGAAAATATCCAACAAAGAGAATTCAGAAGAACCAAGAAAAACAGGAATAGAAAGAAGAAATAATTGATTTCTGAAGTACTCTTTGGGCTTAAGCCCAAAAGAAAAAAATGAGGATAGAAATAATGAAAGAGACGCATAAAAAACATCCACCTGCAAGTAGATTAAAAGCAAATCATTATCACAAGAATGAATTTGGTATTTATGGTACAGATTGCAAAAGTATAACTGAATTTGTAAATCAGGTTTTAGGAAAACTTGAACATTATAACACCATATATGTAGATGCAGATCATCATGCGGAGAATCAAAAAGTATTCAAACAAAACAGTGAAAAACAATTTCATTATCAATATTCTGAAAACCTATATGAGCAAGATAAAAAGCTAGAAGTAGAAACTGCTGATTTTGTATTTGTAAATGGAAATCATTATCCAGCTTCGAACCAAATAGTTTTTATTAATCCTAAAAAAGAAGCTTCACTTAAGAAACGAATAGATCAATTAGATTCTATTTTCGCAGTGATAATTGATAAGCGTAAAGAAGAGATCTATCCTTTTCTTAAAGACAAATTACAGAAACACACACATATAATAAGGAAGAAGGAAATAGGTAATTTAGTGCAGATTATAGAAGGCTCATTGACAAAGGCCCCATTGAAAGCACTTGTTTTAGCAGGTGGAAAAAGCATGAGAATGGGCGAAGATAAGTCAGAACTAAAATATCATGGCGTCAAACAATCTCATTATATTAAGAACATATGTGAAGAACTTGGACTAGAAACATATCTTTCTAAGGCATATCATTATGATAGAGATGAAACTAAAGTAATTAAAGATAGAATGGTGGATATGGGTCCACTAGGAGGAATCATTTCAGCCTTCATGTATGACCGAAATTCGGCATGGCTTGTTATAGCAAGCGATATGCCTTTTGTAGACAAAGCCGCTATCCAAAAAATAGTAAAAGAAAGGCAATCTTCATATTACGCAACTAGTTATTCGAAGACTTTGGACGAATTTCCTGAGCCTACTTTTACGATTTATGAACCCAAGATTTACAGTAGAATATTGGACTTTATGAGTTTAGGTTACACCTGTCCTAGAAAAGTTTTAATTAATTCTGACATACAGAAAATCATTCCTACAAATACAGATGTATTACGGAATATAAACACCCCACAGGAAAAAAAAGCGGCATTAACAGATTTGAATAAAAATAAATAATAAAATAAAAAGTACTTTTGAAAGACTAAATAAATACTGAAACTAACTCTTATTTAAACGAAAGAATAAATTTTTTAAATCAAAATATAATTTATGGAATTAGTAGATACTTTAATCAATTTTTTCAAAAACCCTAAAGAAGAAACAAAAAATCAAACTCCTGAGGGAATATGCCCTAACTGCTGGGGAGCTCAAGAATATGATAATAAAATTCGTGAATTATTAGTAGACAAGCAAATAGATATAAATAATAAAGGAGCAAATCATGCCTTTATTCAAGATTTTGTAGTAAAAAACTTGGATGGAATTAAACTTAAAAAAGGTAATGATGGCATGCATTGCATGGTGTGCTATAATAAATCATTACAAGCGTAGATTAGATTTATTTTAATCTAACAAAGGCCTTTATGAATATAGAACATAGAGGCCTTTTCATTTTGGGCTTAAGCCCAAGACATTGAATTAGGATAAAGCTATCTACTTGATAATATGACGGTTAAGAAAATAAACATTGAAACACTTTGATGAAATTAATATCAAATAATGCACTTCTTTAGAAGCGGTTTTCCAATCAAATATATTGTATGATTTATAATTTGGGGTTTCCCAAAAAATCAAAAAATACAAAAGTCAAAAAAAATCATTCCATTCTTCCAAAATTGTATTTGATTACTAAAAAAATCAGCTGAATTTCCAATCACAATCAAATTCTATAGTTGATCATTTCAACACTCAATAAATCAATTATACAAATTTTGGCACTTTATGATTTAGGTAAAATGTTATAAATGCACTTTTTTTTGAAACAAAAAAAGGTCGCCATGGAAACACATTAAATTTATCCTTTAAGTGTATTTTTATTATAACACACTGATTTTTAAACCATTATAATGCTTTTATACTTGCATATTATTATTATATGTTAATAGTAAGTTTAATGGTAACAGTTAAATTTAATAGTGATAATTTCGTAGTGATTTCATATGAAATTATGTCAGTTATTTAAGATGATGAACAAAACTTTAATATTTATTCTCCCCTTCTTTTTTTTACAAACCAATTTATTTAGCCAAGTTATAAATTATACATTTTTAACAGATGTTGTGGCTTGTACAAATGATGTAAATCTGCAAATTGAGAGTGAAAACACTACAGGAGACACCATAATCGATGGTACAATCACCATTGATTTAAGTGCATTTCCAGGTGCAAATTACATTGGTGATCTTACTCAAGTGAGTGGACCTACAATAACAGAAAATCCTCCTGGGTCTTCTACATTCACTTTTAATGACACTTTATTCAATGGTGAAACCATAAGTTTTGCTTTTGATTTGTCAACAAACTGTAGTTCGTCTGGATCAAGTCCAGAAATTAGTGGAACATTCGATTACTCGACACCATCTACAACTGGGAGCCAATCAACTTTATTTAATGGTTTTACAGTATTAGAGCCAGATTTCTCCATTACAGCATCAACGCCTAATAACATTAATGGAGTGATAGGATTTGAGTTTATGGTATCAAATACTGTAGTAAATAATGGGGAAGCTGCGGACAGTGTTTACTATTGTATAGCAGATTCTCCAAATGCGGATCTTTTAAGTATTGAAGTTGGTGGAACAACTTTTGGGCTTGACCCAAATTCTCCTGCAGGATTTTCTTGTTTTAACATTGGTAGTCTAGCTAATGGTGAGAGTTCCGTTGTTATTGAAAACTGGGTTATCACTGCATGTGATGCTCCCATGCCCCTTGAAAGATTAGTTGGATATGGTTGTGAAGGAATAATAAATTGTTCAGCTGCTACCACAGCAGATTTCCCTCAAACTGTTCTAACTTTAGTAGAACCGACTAATCCTATTTCAATAGAGATAACAACAGACTTAAGTGAACTTTCATTGTGCGGTCCTCCTGCAACTATTTGTGTAACAATAGAAAATAACAATGGAGATGATTTCGTTGTTCGTAATAATATTTTCGCTATGAATTTGATTAGCGGAGTAGAAATAGATTTTAGTACTTTAACTACCAAAACAGGAGATCCAGTAAGTCTGAATGCAACAATGGATTCTATTATAATAGGAGATTTAGAAGATGGCGAAATTTCTAGTTTCTCTATGGAAATAAGTATTCAATGTGGGATTTCTGATGCGGCTTTTCCTGTTGAAGGTGTTCTTGTTCATGATGAGCTATGTGAAGGTGGTGTAGCGATGGTTGCTGGAGAATTAGTAGGAGATATAACTGCTCAAACTGCTGAGTTCAGTATTTTTGATGGCATGATTGTCGGCAATCTTAGAGATGAAAATATTTTTGATGCGATTTTAGGAATAGAAGATACTATTAAAGTACCTCTTGGAAATGCTGGATCAGGAGGAATTGATGAGTTTACATATTATGTTATAAATACAAATGAGGTTGCAAATAATGGAATTGTAATTAATGGAATTCCTTTAACAGGAACAGTAAGTGGAGATACCACATTTTATACGATAACTTCAACTGAAATAATGGCAGGTGCAAGTGGCACTGCTCCACCTCTAACTAATGCAGGTGTAGGAGATGGAGATGGTATTCTAGAAGAAAATGAAGCTTTATTTATATGCGAGATATGGGAGGGAGTAGAATGTAATTTTGGAACGTTAGATCCTATAAGAAGGCAGGCATTTTTTGGTTGCGGTGGAGTAACAAATTGTTCTGAAAGTAATTTTAGTACAACTGGTGTCGATTTTGGTTTCGCAGCACCTGATCTAGTATACAGCGAATATGATCCATTAACTGATAGACCCGCTTGTTACTCTGATGAGCCTACAACATTAGCAGCAATTATTGTAAACGAAGGTAACTCTATAGCAGAAGATATCACAATAGCAATTTTCCAAAATAATTGGCCAGGAGTCTTAGATGCTAACTCCTTAATGGCTTCATTCGATCCTTCTTTTACATCTCCAATTACTGGAGTTCTTGAAGATCCACTTGCTACAAATGGAAATAGTTGTTTATCTGGGCCAGACTTAACTAGAGGTGGAGACGCTGTTTTTGAAAATATAAACTTGATGCCTGGAGACACTTTATATTTTACTTACCAATTACAATTTGGCTGTGATTGTAGAGCATGTGATATTCAAGATATTTATCGATCAAGGTTGACAAGTATTTCTTGGTTAGATCCTTGTGAAATAGAATTATTCAATAATTCAGATGTTGAATTTAGACAATATGATGCTACATTTGATGGCTTTATAGAAGCAGAGTCAGATATTTCAGGATCAGGATGTTTCAACTATCAATTAACTAATTCATTCTCTCACTTTTTATCAAATACTGATCCTTACAGTAATACAGATTATCCCAATGCTAGGTTTGAAACTGAAATAAGAGTGGGTTGCGGATTAGACCTAGTTTCTGCAACAAGAATTAGTCCAGGAGGAATTGTCACACCTGGAACAATTACAGATTTTATGAATAATGATGGAGGATTTGGGGCTGATGATTTAGCAACTTTCTCTATAGATGTGAATACTAGTGGAATTATTGAAATTTGTTATCAAGTTGACTGTACAGAAAAACCTAATGGATGTGCACAATCTGTTGATTTAACCATAGATAATTTCTTTGTTGTTGATCCTACTTGTCCGTCGGGCTGTCGCCCAAATGTGAATTGTACCGATAATGTTACCTTCTTGGTTGATTGTCCTCCATGCGGACCTTGTGATGGAACAACAATAACAGATTTACAGATAGAACGTACAAATTTTTGTTTCTTAGATGCAGATAATGATGGTGTTGCTGATGATGGTTCGTTAGCAGATGCTACAACTGCAAAAGCAGATAGATTTGTCCAAGGTGACACCTTAAGACTAACTTCTAAAGCTGTTGTAAACACAGGGATTACTCCCGGTAGAATGTGGGATTTTGCCTATTTAGAGTTAAACGCTAGAACTGAAAACTTCACCATTTTAGGAGGTGAATTTTCTGTTTTTGATGCAAGTACAGGAATGACATTAACATGTAATTCTCTCTCCCAATTCGTAGGAACTAATGATTCACTATTTGTAACCGACTTATCAATAGCATCAATGACAGCATTAGGCTGTTCTGATTTTGCAGGATTTCAATATGAAGATGGTGATTCTTTATGTATAACTGCTATATTTTCTCCTAAAGACCCTTTCATAGGTCTGGACCGTCAAATTGTATTTTCGCCAGAATTCTATTTAACTGATGATCCTTATGATACAGGAACAAGATTCCAATGTAATCCTGCTATAGAGACATTAAATCAAATTGGTTTTGATGAGGTTAGAGCAGAAAATATAGGCGGACAAGATTTTGGTGGATGTGATATTTCGCCTTTTAATAGTATCTATATTTTAAGTTATGGAAGTAGAAATTTTGATGAATTTTGTAATGAAATAAGATCGCCAGGAATTCCTCAGACATACACTTTTGTAAAACCCCCTGAGATTGCTTTCAATTTAGACGAATTTGGTTTTCAATTGACAGAATTAGTAGGAACAAATGAAGTTTTAGTAAATGATATAAATGGCGGAATACCTGCTACATTTTTTCAAATTAGTGGAGACACATTGACATTTTTTGTAGAAGATTATTTAGCAACACTTAATATTGATAGAATAAGTGAAAAAGGAATTGATGATGGGTTTAGAGCAGACTTTTACCCCGCAATACAAGGAAATTGCCTTTCTGTAATAGATTCTTATGACGCTACAGCTTCATTTGTTGCTAATGTTGATGATAATGTTTTTTGCCAAGACACAATTCAAGAAGCTCCAAGAACTGAATCCTTTGATTATACAGGTGGCCCAATACTTGTTGTTTCAACAGCATCTCCTGAAGTAGTCATAGATGAACCGTTTAATTGTGTGGAAATTGATTTGACTAATATAACTAATATAAACGCTCCCTTCTCTTGGCTTAACATTAATTCTCTAACGGGAGGTC
The DNA here is from genome assembly GCA_964607315.1 of uncultured Saprospiraceae bacterium. Classification (GTDB taxonomy): domain Bacteria; phylum Bacteroidota; class Bacteroidia; order Chitinophagales; family Saprospiraceae; genus JAHDFB01. The sequence goes on from CAZSKA010000047.1 coordinate 8,825, forward strand.
TAGTACCAATATCATTGACAGAGATTACAGGTGGAATGAATGCAGTTGTACCACAAAATCAATTTGAACTATACCTTCTTGGAACTACAAACAGTTCTTCTGAAAGAAGATTTGAATTGTGTGTAAACGTTACTGATTGTGATCCTCAAATTTTGGAGTTTTCCGCAGGCTGGGATTGTCTTGATTATCCAGCTACTGTTTTTGAGGCTACTTGTAATGATCCATCAACGATTTCATTTATACAAAGTGAAAGTGCTTTTACTGGTCAGATTGTAGAACCAACTGGAGAAGTTGAATTCGAATTATGTGATACCACAGAATTTGTATATAGATTTTCAAGTACTGCTCTTGGAAATATCAGTGATATAAATTTTCAATATTTACTACCTAGAGGTATGAATTATATCCCAGGATCTTTTGAAATTGCATATACAGTTCCAGGTCCAAGTTCTGCTCCTGGCGATACCATGTTTAATTTTGTTGTTGATCCAGTTAATGCAGTTGGTAATAGATACGATATTGAAATAACTTCTCTAGATCCTGTTTTGGACTCTATAGGTCTAATTGGATCCCCTGGATTATTTACAAACTCAAACATAATTCTTGTTAGATGGCAGGCCGTCACTGATTGTAATTTTAGATCTGGTGCAAGAACTGTATTTAGAACCAACGCCGTTAATGCATGTGGTGACCGTTTACGAAGACTGGTAAATAGAAGTCCTCGACTAAATATTAGAGATGTAATTCCAGCCTACGAAATTGACCTTGCAGGTACAGATTTAACATTGAATCCTTGTAACATGGATATGGCTACCTTGAATATTGATATGACAATAGATGCAGATCCTGGAATCTTAACTATGGATGGAGATACAATAAAAGTGACACTTCCTTCAGGTCTAGATTATAACCTTATGTCATATGTAGCTAATAATGCCAACACATCTTCTAATCAGCCAATAATAATAGATAACAACGGTGAAACTTGTCTTTTTGTGCCTATATTAAATGGACTTGAAAATGGAGATGATATTAATTTTGACATTGATATAACTGCAAATGATGTAGGTCAAGAATGTGGAATTGATGAAATTCTTGTTCAGACTACCAGCACACAAAATGTTTTTTGTGATCCTATTGATATGGATTGTGCTTTGAGTGTTCTTAGTGGAGAACAAATCATTAATGTAACAATAGAAAAACCAGACTTAACTTTTGTAACTACAGATTTATCTATTGTTACAATGCCACCAAATTCTGCTACCCTTGATTATAGTATTAAGATAATGAACAATAGTGGAATTCCGCTATCATCAACATCAGATCTTAATATAGAATTTTACCAAGATGTTGATAACAATGGATTGTTAGATACTTTAATTGACAGTCAAATCATAATTGCTACTGAAAACGTTAACATTGCTGGCTTTGACATGGCGCTTGTAGAAGGATCAATCCCTGTGGAACCAAGTGCACTTTGTAATGTTCTTGCTGTACTAAATCCAGGGACTACTTGTGTTTGTAACTTAGACGTATCAAATCAAACTGATGTTGAGATTATTAATAATTTCGACAGAATCTATGAAGTATGTTCTGGAGATGTTATTTCAGTAGGACCTAATCCAGTTGCAGGATATGGCTATGAATGGTTAAGTTTCGCAGGAAGTCCACTCGCAGCTTTAAGTGATACAGACACCACAATGGTTGATTTTAGTATTACAAATACTTCTGGAGCTGACTTAGTATTAGAGTATCCGTTAAGAACTTCTTTCGGGAGTTGTTTTTCCTTTGATACCATTATGGTTACTGTTTTTCCTGCTGTTGATAATTTTGCAAATCTTACTGCATGTGAAGGAGAATCTGCAATTTTGCCAGGACCTATTGATGGATCAAATTTCAATTGGAGTCCAGGAAATTTATTAATGGATTCCACTATTTCCATGGCAATTCTGGACCCTGTACCAATGGGATTTACTGAATTTAGCGTAATCTATACAGATGAAAATGGTTGTGAAGCTTTTAAAACTGTAAACGTAACCGGTATAGGATGTACTGCAGGTACAGCTTTGGGAGACACCGTATGGTTTGACTTCAACGAAGATGGACTTCAAGACATTACAGAACCTCCTATTCCTGGAGTTATTGTGTTTTTATACGACGCGAACAATACTGCACCAGGGAATAATATTGCAACAACTACAACCGATGCTAATGGGTTTTATATTTTCGATAATTTAGCTGCAGGTAATTATGTAGTTCAGTTTATCCTACCGAATGGATTCACCTATACTAGCCAAGATAACCCTGCAAGTAATGAAGACGACAGTGATGCTGACGGAAATGGTTTTACACAATCATATTTCCTTCCTAATGGAGTGTTTAATCCAACCTTAGATGCTGGATATATTCCTGACTGTTTACTCGAAGTAGATATTGCAGATATTTCTCCTTGTTTATTTGATGGCGAGAATTACAGAGATGTAACTATTGATATCAATTGGTCTGGAGCAGTTCATACATATGATTTCCTAAATGGTACTGATACCATTTCTTTAGATGTCTTAGGTCAAAGTTTCACTTTTGTTATTGACACAGTTTCTGGTGATACTTCTATTACAGTGAGAATGGATGAAAGTATGACTACGGATATCTTAGCTGAAGTAGCTTTGGCAATTGATGATGACTGTATTGCTTCAGATCTAGAAGAAGGAATACTTTCATGTGATTATGACCTTGCATTAATCAAAGAACTTGACCCTAGTTCTGTTATTCAATATGGTCAGTTAATTACTTTTAACATCACACTTCAAAATCAGAATGCACAGGATGTAACCGATGTTGAAATCATCGACTTGCTACCTCCTGGTTTTACTTTTGTCAATGACCCTATGGTTAATCCAGGATGGACTGATCTTGGAGGTGGAAATCTTCAATTTATTCAAGAAAATCTAGCTGGAAATCAAACTGTAAACATTCCATTAGTTGTAGTCCTTGAAATGTCTACAGCAGATGATGCTTATCTGAATCTAGCAGAAATAAATTCATTTGCTGACACCTTAGGAAATGATATATCTAATCAAGATATTGATAGTACTCCTGACAGTGATCCGACTAACGATGCAGGTGGTGTTCCTAATACAGGAAGTGATAACAGCTTGAATGGAGATGGCTCGGGCACTACGAATACCACCAATCCAAACACTGACGAAGATGATCAAGATCCTGAACTAGTTGAAATAGTAGATGTAGCTTTAATAAAAGAGATTTTAACACCTGGCCCGTACGATTTTGGTGATACTGTTACTTTCCAAATCACGGTTGAAAATCAAGGAAATGTCGATGTTCAAAATGTAAAAGTCAACGACTTTATTCCTCTGGGATTTGCATGGGATACCAGCAATGAACCTAATTGGATGTTAATGGGATCAACAGCTATGGACACTATTCCAGGACCTCTTTCGAACGGAGATATTGCTACAACAACAGTAACTTTAATTATAGACCCTTCTATAAGCGATGCGGATAGAGCAAATCCTTCAAGTTATGTCAATATTTCAGAGATAGGATATTTTGAAGATACTGATGGAAATGATATTACTAATGAAGACATTGATAGTCAAGCTGACAATGATCCATTCAATGATGCAGGTGGAAATCCAGGTACGGATTCTGACAATGTACTTAATGGTGATGGTACTGGTGGACCTTTAGACACTGATCCAACTACAGATGAAGATGACTCTGATCCAGCGTTTATTACAATTCCTCAAATTGACCTAGAGAAATCTACTATTAGTATTGTACCTGCTCAAAGTGGCGTTGATGAAAATTTCGATGTAACTTTTGAGTTTGTTATTACTAATCCTGGAAACATCAAGTTAACTTGTATTAGTTTACAAGATGATTTAACTGAACAACTGGGAGCTTCTTTCGTAAATATTGTTTCACCTCCAGTAATTGTTCCACTATCAGATGCTTCAGAGATTCCAACACCGGTGGCTGGATACAATGGTGCAGTAATCGATAGTATTTTCAACGGAACAAACGGATGTCTTTATCCAGGCGAAACAATAACAGTCCAGGTGGTTGCCGAGATCAATTCCGTTTTGGGCCCCGACCCAATAATAAATGAAGGATTGGTTTCCGCAAAAGATACACTAGGAAATGGAGTGATGGATGCAGATACTTCTTTAGTTGATGTTCCTGATTGTTTCCTTTCAATAGTTTGTCCTAAAGATTTAGTTGATCTAGAATGTATAGCTGATATTCCAGCAACAGGTACTACCTTAGCATGGTTTAACGCATTAGACGGACAATCAGTTGTAGAGAATTCATGTGGCGTACCTACTTTCAGTGTGGTTGATACTGACAATGGAGGTACTGGTTGTACAGCTTCGCCATTTGTTCTTACAAGAAAGATTTTCGTAATGGATCCAGGTGATGGAACTACCGTTCCGCAATTAGATAGCTGTGAGATTACATATACCATAATTGATGAGACTAAGCCAATCTTGATGACTGCCCCTATCGATTTAATCGTAGAATGCGGTTCAAATAATACAGCTGAAATTTTAGCTTGGGAGATGAATAATGGTGGTGGAATGGCAATTGATGATTGTGGAACAGTAAGCACAACATTTACAGCTGGAATAGAAGAAAATCTATGTGGTGCTACTACTAGTATAACTTATACTTTCACTGCTACAGATGCATGCGGAAATTCTATAGTAAGTAGTGCTAATCTAATTACAATTGATACTAATCCACCTACCCTTACTGTTCCTGCAGCTGCAAGTGTAGATTGTAGTGCATCTCCTGATCCAGAAGCATGGGCTATGACAGCAACGGCAATTGATAATTGCTCAGTTTCTCCTATTATTAATTTTGCCCTTATCAATACAGAAGAAATATGTGTTGGAACTATAAGAACAATTGTTCATACTTATAATTTCACTGCAGTAGATGAATGTGGTAATCAATCTACCGCACAGCAAAGTACCTATACAATTACTGATAACACGCCACCTACAATCAGTGTGCCGGCAGACTTAAATGTTAGTTGTGGTCAAGATCTCTCTCTTTTAGTTGCAAATTGGATTAATTCAGCAACTGGAACAGATAACTGTTTACCAAATAATTTAAACATTGACACTGATTTTGATGCAAGTATGTTATCAGATTTATGTGGTTCGACTATTGATGTAACATTTACAGTTACTGACGCTTGCGGAAGTACTGCTTCTGATATAGCATCAATAATTATAGCGGACGACAACCAAGGTCCAACAATGACATGTACTGAAAATCTAAGTGTTGAAATTAATAGTACTTCATGTGAGGCTTTTGTGAATCTACCATTACCTTTTGCAACGGATTGCAATGGAGTAGATTCTGTTCTTCAAGTGAATCCACTCCCTGGAGTACCACTTGCAATAGGCTCTAATACTATTACTTTCCAGGCATGGGATGCATGTGGAAATACTAGTACATGTGAAACTATAGTAGACGTAATTGACACTGCTACACCAGTTGTGAATTGTCCACCAAGTATTAATGTTTGCGCAGATGCTGGCACATGTACATGGATAAGTGACGATACGGTGTTACCTATTTTCGATGATTGTGGAACAGTTACAACTACATATTTAGTTACTGATGAAAATGGAACAACCGATTCTCCAGCAATTATAGTTGGTTACACATTCTCTGCAGGTTCAAGTACCGTTCAAATAACAGTTACGGATGATGCAGATCCAACAAATAGCTCCACTTGTTCATTTACTGTAACTGTAAATGATTGCGAAGCTCCAACTATAGATACATGTCCAGCAGATGTAACTGTAGAATGTGGTACAGAAGATATTGATACTTGGCTAGCAAGCATAGTAGTTTCTGATTTTTGTGACACGGACTTAGATATTATAACTTCATTAGTAACTTCTAGTGAAATTTGCATTGGTTCAAGTGCATCAACTTATGTATTTACAGTAATAGATGATGCTGGAAATATTAGTACTTGTCAAGCTACATATACTATAGAAGATACTATGGGTCCAAGCATCGATATTAGTGCCTCTAACTTAGTTGTAGATTGTAATGATACTTTAGCTGTTGCTGTTTCTTCATGGTTGGCCCAAAATGGGGGCGCTGAAGCTACAGATTGCCTATCCAGTGTCATTTGGTCGAATGATTGGAATGGTAGCATTCCAGCGGGTTGTGCTGGTGATATGGGTTTAATCGTTACATTTACAGCTACTGATAATTGTGGTAATGAAAGTACTACTTCAGCCAGTATAATTGTAAATGATAATACTTTACCAATATTAAATATTCCTTCTGATATTTCATTAGATTGCGGTAATATAAATAATGATGCTATTGTAGGAAATTGGTTGAATTCGGCAATTGCTACTGATGAGTGCAGTTCCGTAAATGTTACTAATGATTATACTGCATTGCCAACATCTTGTGACGGTGAATTAACTGTAATATTTACTGCTACTGATAATTGCGGTAATTCCTCAACTAATTCAAGTACAATTTCTATTATCGATGTTGAAAACCCACACATTTTCTCTGCACCTCAAGATCTTATAGTGGAGTGTGGTGCACCAACAACTGCGGCAGAAATATTAGCATGGGAAACAAATTTTGGAGGTGCATTATCATCTGACAATTGCGATGCCTCCCTTGATATCACATTTATTGCTTCAGGTCCTATTGCACAATGTGGTGGAACAAGTACTACACAATACACTTATACAGTAACAGATGATTGTGGTAATTCAGCAACTGAAATTGCATCTGTTACTTTAATAGACAATACACCTCCTATTGCAATGTGTGTTCCTGATTTTGATTTAGTTTTAGATGAAAACTCAGAAGCTTCCATTACAGCGGCAGATATTGATAATGGTTCAACTGACCTTTGTACTCCAATGGCAGACTTACTATTAGAAATTTCTCCGTCAACATTCGATGATTCAGATGTAGGAATGAATACTGTGACGTTGACAGTGACAGATGCATGTGGCAATTCTTCAACGTGTACTACTGTTGTAAACATAATTGGCGAGCCTGCAATTGGACTTGCAAAAAGATTAGTAAATGTTCAAGCAAATCCAGATGGAACTGTAGATGTTTCATATGAATTTATTGTAGAAAACTTTGGTAATGTAGACCTTGATTCTATTCAGATAACAGATGATCTTGGAACTGTATTCGATCCATGTCAAGTAGAAGTAACAGGAATTACAAGTAGTGCTTTATCAGTAAATCCTTTGTTTAATGGAATTACAGATCAAGATTTATTATTGGGTAATGATGATCTTGCAGTTGGAATGCAAGCATCAATCTTATTAGATATTTCATTATCAATGTGTGATGGAAATGAAGGTCCATTTATGAATTTAGCTACAGTAACTGCAGTAGATGATAATGGAGGAATGTTTTCTGATGATTCAGTTGATGGAAGTGATCCAGATCCAAACGGAGATGGCAATCCTGATGAAACATCAACAACTGATGTGTCTTTTGATTTCAACTCATTTATCGGTTTAGCTAAAAACCTTGAGTTTATACAATTACCAGGTGATGGAAGTGCTATTGTTTCTATTCGTTTCGTAATTGAAAACTTTGGAAATACAGACCTTGATTCTATTGTATTAATTGATGATGTTGTTAGTCAATTCAATCCATGTGATGTCGAAATTGAATCCTTCAATACAAGTGGTGGATTTACTTTCAACACCAATTACGATGGTGGTCTTACTGATGATAACATCTTAACTGGAAATTCAAATAGTTTAGATGTTGGAGAAAGCGGTTTTGTTTTAGTAAACTTCCGTTTCTCAAATTGTGGCATGGCAACATCTTTCTGTAACCAAGCTTTTATAACATCAATAGACCCTACAGGTGCCATTGCATTCGATGACTTTTCTGAAAGCGGGCTTGATCCAGATCCTGATGGAAATGGTGACCCTACAGATAACAATAATTGTACAATGATAAGCTTTGGGTTCAACCCAGCTATTGGTATTGCAAAAAGAATAAGTGAAGGTCCTACATCAACAGGTGATGGATGTTTCGATTTAACTTATGAAATAAAAGTTGAAAACTTAGGTGATCAAATCATAGCTAATGTTCAAGTTGCTGATATTTTAGCCAATACATTTGCTATGGCTGATTCATGGGAAATCATTTCAGTTGAAAGCGAAGAATTCACTGTAAACACTGCATATGATGGAAACGCTAATTCCTCGTTGTTAACTGGAACTGATACACTTGACGTAAGCACTTCAGGAGAAGAAGGTGCTATACATCTTTCTATAAATGTTTGTCCAGGTGCATTTGGAGGACCATACCTTAACACTGCAAGTGTAACAGGAACAGGTCTTGATGGGACAAGTTTATCTGATGATTCACAAGACGGTTCTGAGGTTGATCCAGATGGAGATGGAGATGCTACGAATAATAATGTTCCAACTCCAGTGAGTTTTACATTTAATCCTTCCATTGGAGTTGCTAAAAGAGTGGCTGATGCCCAAATAAATTCAGACGGAAGTTTCCAAGTAATTTATGAAATAAAGATAGAAAACTTTGGAGATGTGTTATTAGGCAATGTTCAAGCAACAGATATTCTTACAGATGCATTCGGAGGAACATGTTCTATTGACAATATAATTCTTTCCAGTGGAGAGTTTACGATTAACCCAAATTATGGTATTGGTGGAGACTGGAATCTTCTTGCTGGAAACGATACATTATATATAAACGAAATGGGTTCTGTCCTCCTAACAGTAGATGTTTCTGCTTGTGGAAATACAGGACCATTCTTAAACAGTGCTGATGTCTCAGCAAATGTACCAGATGGTACAATGGTTACAGATGATTCTGTCAACGGTTCTGATCCTGATACAAATGGTGATGGAAATCCAGATGAAATGAGTGATACACCATTTGATCTTACAGAAGAACCTAATCTAGGTGTGGCTAAGTCTGTGAAATCTGGACCTACAAATAATGGCGACGGCACATACGCGATTAGCTTCTCTGTTCGATTAGAAAATAATGGAAATGTTGACTTAAATAATATGTCAATTATCGATGATTTAGTAACAGCTTTCAATGGATGCGATTATGAAATTACTGGACTTAGTTCTGAAGAATTCGCTACAAATCCAGATTTTGATGGCGATTCAGATATGGAATTACTCGACACACTTCAAACCCTAAAAGCTTGGGACGAAGGAGAAGTTTGTATTAATATAATCTTTGGACCTTGTTCCGATTTAGGTCCATTTGCTAACTCAGCAACTGGATCAGGTACTACTCCTGCTGGTGATATGGTTACAGATGATTCTAACAATGGTAGTAACCCAGATCCTGACGGTGATGGAGATCCTACTAATAATAATGACGATACACCATTTGAATTTATGGAAAATCCTTCTATTGGAGCTGCTAAGCGAGTTGTTAGTGTTGATCTCGGGGATGATGGTTGTACGAAAGTGGTGTATGAGATTAACATCGAAAACTTCGGTGATGTAAATATCGATTCTATTCAAGTGACTGATGATTTAGATGCTGCTGGATTCAATGCCTGTGGTTCTTATATGGTGAGTGTGACAAGTGATGACTTCACTGTTAATCCTAACTTCGACGGTTCTTCTGATTCCAATTTATTAAATGGTTTTGATGATATTGATGTAGGTGATGTGGGTGCTATCTT
>CAZSKA010000048.1:0-18366 GCA_964607315.1 uncultured Saprospiraceae bacterium
ATTAGGTATAAGATGATATTTTCGAATTTCATTCTTTTGTTTTAACAGTTCTATACTATAGACACCATTCTCTTGCATATACCACATGTTTTATCTGATTTTATTTAAAATTTCTATGAATTAGTGTATCTTAAGCCTAGAATTGTTCCGCTTTATAAAAGTAATGAATCGGTATCCGTAAGATGTTGATCAGTTTTTCTTAACGTTTACAGTATATATATAATGAATTAGAGTATAGATAACTATGCTTACTTACCTTTTTGATTTGGAAGGCTTTTAAATAAAAAGACCCCTCGGATCATATGATATCGAGGAGCCCATTCAACTAACTAACTAAACTAATGCTATTTCTTTGTTATATTGTAAAAGCTAGTTGAAATCTCAAACACACCTATTAAACCCAGAGGTTTAATAATTGTTTAACTTTTGAGGTTTAAAATTAAACAAATTTCGCGATAGTTTATAACATGTTGGTAGTCAATTAGGTGGGTGTAGTTAAATTTTTAAAATATGTTCAAATTTTTGATCTAATATGAAGTTTCTGACAATATTATTTAACTCTGGATTAGGTTCTTGATAATTAATACTCTCCAAGATTTCTTCTATACCTTGATTTAATTCTTCTAATCCGATATAACCAAAGCCTCTAAAATGTTTTTCTTGCACAACAAAAACAGTTTTTTCCTCATTACTCCTTCCTTTATCAATTAAAATAAAATCGTCTTCAAAATTTTTCTGTAAAAAATTGGTTGCTAAAGACGCCCTTTCATTATAATCTGAATATTCTTCCTCAAAAATACATGCTCCATGACATCTTTTAAGTTTATAGGAATAACATGGCCCTTCCTGTGCTTTATCGATTCCACATTTGTATTCACATAACTCAAGATCTTTACATAGTCCAGTTAATATTGATTTGCAAGATCTCAAGGAACTATAGTAACCGAGAATATTTTTATCCTTTTCGTTTTTCTTGCTTGATTTCATAAAACCGAAAGAAATGTAATCGTCTTCATCTACATATTGATGAATAAAATATGGATATTCTCTTGTTCTTTGAGCTTTATTAATTTCCGGTCTATATTTTTTTATCTCATTTGACTCTAAAATCATTGAAGCTAGTTCGCTTCCAGTTAACTCAAAAGAAATATTATGAACATATTTTTGTAAATTCTCTGCCTTTTTTGTCGTTTTGCTAAAGTGCTGAAATACGCGCTTTTTGATATTAATTGATTTACCAATATACACAGGAGTTCCATATTCATTAAAGAAATAATAAACACCTGTTTTTTCTGGTAAGCCATGAAGGAAATCAAGTGTTATATTGCGAGGAAGTCTACTTTCTTTAATTCCTTCGTTTACTAACATTTTAATGTGTGTGTCATTTTCTTGAACTGCAAGAATTTTACCTAAGATGATAGCCGTTGCTTTTGCATCGTCTAGTGCTCTATGTCGAGCATTTACTGAAATATTGAAATGCTTTATTAGATTACCAAGGCTATATGATTTCAAACCAGGAAAAGCCTTTCTTGATAATCGGACTGTACATAATTGTCTCTTTGAATAAGTGTATCCAAGTTCTTCAAAAGCATGTCGTATAAATCCATAATCGAATCGTACATTATGTGCAACAAATATGGCACCATCCGTCATTTCTACAATTTTACGAGCAATTTCATGGAATTTTGGCGCATCTTTAACCATATCATTAGTTATCCCAGTTATCCGTGTGATATTAGGAGGAATGGATCTTCCTGGATTTACTAAACTCTCGTATTGGTCAATTATATTTTCTCCATCGTGAATGACAATCCCCACTTCCGTGATTTTATCTCGTTTTGCCATACCACCAGTAGTTTCAATATCAATAATTGCATACTTTTTATTTGCCATTCTACTGTTATAAAGATTTTTTTAAAATTTGTATATAAACCGTCATTATTTTAGCGTTCTATATATTTGTAATTGTAATAATACAACAAATTCAACATATGAAATATCATTACTCTCTTTGCTTCTTTTTAGCTCTAATGATCTTATCTTTTTCTAATCTTTCATGTAAGGAAGCTCAGTCTCAAGAATCTTATGTTACTACGTCTGAACAAGATGAGTTTAAGATAATTACTGGAGCTGAAAGAATGAGACAATATATCCCGAAGTTACAGGATAAAAAGGTCGGTTTAGTAGTGAATCATACAAGTATGGTAAATGAAAAACATCTTGCTGATACCTTATTGGATTTTGAAATAGATGTTGTGAAAATCTTCGCTCCTGAGCATGGGTTTAGAGGTACCGCAGATGCTGGCGCTAAGATAAAGGATGGGGTTGACCCCAAAACTGGTCTTCCGGTCTTTTCACTTTATGGAAAAACACGTAAACCCACAGTTGAAATGTTAGAAGGGCTGGATATAATGGTATTTGATATTCAGGATGTTGGCTGTCGATTTTATACTTATATAAGTACATTGTCTTTAGTTATGGAGGCTTGCGCCCAAAAGGGTATTCCAGTGCTTGTTTTGGATAGACCGAATCCCAATGGGCATTATGTAGATGGCCCAGTGCTAAAAGAAGGTTTTGAATCTTTTGTGGGAATGCACCATATACCCGTTGTGTATGGATTAACGATAGGAGAGTATGGCAAAATGGTGAACGGAGAAGGCTGGTTAGAAGGTGGAATTACATGTGATTATGAAGTGGTCGAATTACTAAATTATAATCATAGTAAAAGTGAAGAATTACTTATTGCTCCTTCACCTAATCTACCTACATTTAATAGTGTTTTGATGTATCCTTGGTTATGTTTTTTTGAAGGCACAGTGGTTAGCGTTGGTAGAGGGACAAATAAGCCTTTCGAACAATTTGGTCATCCTAATTATTCAGATAAATCTTATGAATTTACACCTAAAAGCGGGCCGGGATCTAAATATCCAAAGTTAGAGAATCAAGCATGCTATGGAATGGATTTCTCTGAGAAGAACCCGCGATTTACCTATTCATTAGCAAGTTTTAATCTAGACTATATTGTCGACATGTATAGGGATCTTGGGATGGGAGAAGAATTCTTTTTGAAGAATAATTTTATAGATAAATTATATGGTTCAGATCAATTAAGGAAAGATCTCATTTCAGGTAAAACTGCTCAAGAAATTAAAGATAGCTGGAGTGAAGATTTAGTGGAATATAAGTTGATGAGTGCAAAGTATTTCTTGTATGATTAATACCTGTATCAAGAGATTCCTCCAGAAAAATATCTGGAAATTTTCCACTTATTATTTTTCTTGACAAGTTCTATGTTATTATCCCATACACATGCCTCTCCACAAAAATATATGTAACTTGTGTATCCTTTGGTAAAGTTTCTGTTGAAAAGTACACGTGAAACGAATAAATATCCTATTTCATTTCCCGATGTTTTATAATTTTCTTGACTAGTTGGATCAACAAGAACAATTTCAAAATTTTCATTTTGAAAGTCGAAATTTAGTTTTCTTGGAAGTATTTTTTTGTTTGTTAATTTGTCGAATAATTTAAGTTCTAGCTCATATTCTTCAATTTTTATTTCATCATAATCAATGGGTTTAGATATCATAGCAGTCCTATTTGACAAGGTATCTCCTATTTTTAATAGCATATCTTTTTCATGCCAATTGTTTAAGTTGCTCATATTGTAATAATCTATCATTTCTGGAATTACATCGTTAATAGCATTATTTTCATGTAACTTATATCGCTCGTTGTTTGGATTAATGCAACTTATGGAAAGTACAAGGAGGAAAATTAATATTGTTAAATGACTGAATCTCATTTTTTAGGATTAAAATGAAAACTTCACCTGTGCTTTTACTTGTGATCTATTTCTACCTTCTATAAATGTAACTCCACTTCCGAAATTAACATTAGTGATATCACCGTTTTCGTCATTAAAACCTTGACTTAGTCTTGTGATCTCGTAACGGCCTTCTAATGTTATATTTCTAGTGGCTCTCCATCTACCATTTATGTAAAATCTTAAGCCTCTACCATTATATGCGGGAATGAAATATTCATTTAGAATGTCATTTTCATAGGCATAAATTCTCGCATCGAAATCTTCAACATCAAAATAGGCATATCGCATATTGAAGCTGTAATTTTCACCTACAGGTTTGTAAATGATGTCTTGATAAACGAGGAATCCTGCATAAGAATTAGATTGGAATACATCATACCAGCTAAATTCTACTCTATTTCTTAAGGTAAGTCCTTTTGATAGATTTTTATTGAAATTTAATCTTAATCTCTGACGTACATTGGAAACAGCTTGATCTACTATTGCTTCTGAATTCCTTAATTTATTCTCATAAAAGTATTGGGCGTATAGCTCCCATTTTCGTTTTTTGAAATACTTTATTCTTAGGAAGTACTCTGTTCCTACTCCAGGTGCATCAACCCTAAATCTAAGCCATGGATTAGCCCAAATGTCACCATAAGCATTTATAATCCACATATTTCCTGGACGAAACTCTAGACCTCCATAAAAGCCTCTTTCGTTGTTAGCATTTGGGCTTTCGCCAAACGAATTAGCAGAAAAGCTCCTATATGATTCACTATAGTCTCTAAAAGCAAAAACGACATCCAGCTTTGGGTCCAAACCCACTAACATACCATGGATTTGCGCCATCGATAAATTAGCATCCGTTGCTACTTCTCCAAAAACATTAATATTCTTATAATTAAAACCATAATCTACAGAGGCATTGAGAAATTGATTTCCAGTAGGGAAATTTACCTGATAAAGTTGACTGCCTGGCAATAAGGACGCATTAAAACGGTCATAGAGACCTTGTACTCCGATATGTCCATTTCGCAACCTATACTTTAAAGCAGAACCATAAGTGAATTGTTGTAATTCATTCTTTCTCAGTATTTCAGCTTCTGTTCTATTTAGACCACCAAGTGGAAGGGACGTGATGAAATTCGCATCAATTGGCAGGTCTTCATCTCTAATTAGATTCCCAGTCCTATTTTTATAAGATACGAAATTTGTCCACTCTAGATTTTTTGTCAATTTGTACGTTAAAGCACCACCTCTGAGGAAGTTTAGCTCAGCAACAGAAGTATAGGCTCTCACGGTATATCCACCTTTACGAATGGAAGTTGTTAGTGAACTCTTACCCGCACCAAAACCATTATGCATTATTAATCCTTGACCAAGGTTAATCGCATAATCTCCTAAACTCAAGTACTTTATCTTATCTGTTAAATCTTTTGCATGTAGATGGAAAGAGTAATAATCTGCACCTACTGTTTTACCTGGGAAATAATAAGGTTCACCCTGATCCTTTTCAGCTATAAATCCCAATTTGAATTTATTTCCAACAGTCATTTGATAGCGTAGGTATAAGTGGTTCTGATCACCTAGAAATCTTGCTGGTTCAGATCCATCACCTACGAAACCAGCTTGTGTCTGAAGTTGTCTTTTCCACTTGATATACAATCTATGTTTTGCATTTGAAAAATCAGCTGTAAACTTCTTCTTGCTTACAGTAGTAGGGGAGTTGACAACTGAAATGTCCCTCAATAACTGGATAGTTAAGAGGTCAAAACTAGGAATGGTCTGTAATTCGTGAATAACTCTAAGTTTTCCCAACCTATTCCTATGCTCAAGGAAATTTGAAATTTGAATTTCATTAAGGAAAAATAGTTCTTGTAAATCAGCGCGAGTTGCGGTATTAAGATTAATAGGGTTTTGCCCTAAGATCTCATATTCTTCGTAAAGGGTATTAAAATCGAAATCACCTTCTTCTCCAGAATTTTCTATAAAAGCAGCTACCATATCAGCAATTGCTTGATTTAAGTCAGAATCTGCTTGCCCATATACTTTGGGGTTAAACCCCAAAAAAAATGAAAAGCATAAAAGAAGTATGGCTTGTTTTAAAGACATAATCAAATTTACACAACTTAACTAATAATTACATTTAAATTAAAACAATTAATAATAAGATAAAATAACTAGTTTTACGGCGCTACAAAAAATATATGCAGATTTTAAACAGGATTTACAGTTCTCAAAGACATTTTGAAGAAACAAATACACTAAGTCAGGAGACTCGGACGGACTATCAGCGAGATTATGATAGGATTATATTTTCTAGTGCTTTTAGAAGACTTCAAAATAAGACGCAGGTATTTCCATTACCGGGAAGTGTATTTGTACATAATCGACTAACACATTCATTAGAAGTAGCATCTGTAGGAAGATCGCTCGCATATGAAATAGGGCATTATATTGTTCAGAATTACAGTTCTGATTTAACAGATGCAAGTAAGGAATTTTATAAGTATAGTTTACAAAGTGTTATAGCTTCTGCATGCTTATGTCATGATATTGGCAATCCGGCATTTGGACACTCTGGAGAAGATGCAATTGCGTCTTATTTTACAAAGAATGAACTTGTACTAAAACCTTACTTCAAAGAAAAAGAATGGGCTGATTTAGTCCATTTTGAGGGGAACGCAAATGCGATTAGAATACTAACTCAACAGCAACCTGGTAAGATTTCATCAGGTCTTGGATTGACAATGAGTACACTTTCTGCTATTGCCAAATATCCATGTGAATCAATCGCAAAAAACAAGATGATTCATAGAAAGAAATTTGGGTTTTTTCAATCTGAAAAGCCGAATTTTAGAAAGATAGCCGAGTCAACCTTGATGATTAAAGAATCGGAAGAGCCGTTGATTCATAGACGACATCCATTTGTTTGGATAACTGAGGCGGCGGATGATATTTGTTATAATGTTATCGATCTAGAAGATGCACATAGATTAGGTCTGGTAGAAACGGAAAGGGTAGAAGCGATCTTATTAGGTGCGATGAATGAATTAGGGATTTCAGTAGCATCTACCTCAGATAAGTTAGTGCGTATTACGAATAGAAATGAAAAGGTAAGTTACTTACGTGCGAAGATTATTGGTGTACTTGTAGAAGAAGTATTACGTCTGTACACTGGGCAGTTTCAGGATGTGTTAGAAGGGAATGTTGCTATAGCATTTTACGACCAAATAATGGAGAATTCACCTTCGTTAAAAGATCTATTACAGCTTTCTATTTCAAAGATTTATAATAATAAATCAGTTGTTCAAATAGAAAATGCAGGCTATAACGTAATGTATAATTTGCTTGATCATTTTGTTAGTCCAACATTGAGAGATGATAAGTCAAAAGTAGATAGGATGGCACTTAAATTGTTGCCAGATCAATTCAAGTATTCGGGTTCTGATTACGAGAAAGTACTAGGCATAGTAGATTATATATCGGGAATGACTGATAATTTTGCTACGGATTTATACAGAAAGATTACAGGAATAGATATGGGGATGAGTTTTTAGAGCACATCATAACTATTCCATGCTTCTATCCCTTTTCTGAATTGATTATAATTATCGTAGATCTTTTTCGCTTTATCATCCTTAGATACTAGATTTTCCATCACCTCATCAGTGGCGTTTTTCAAAGCATTAAGTGTATCTTCTGAAAACTGAAGAATTTCAACATCTGATTCCGTCTTGATCTTATTTAAATATTCATTATTTTTTGCTTCAAACACGCTTATAGACCATATGTTTTGTCTAGCACTAGCCGTTTCCAGAATGGCTTGATATGACTTTGGTAATTTCTCCCAAGCTTCTCTATTTACCATGTTTTCTAGTAGTGGACCTGGTTCATGCCATCCTGGAAAATAGTAATATTTAGCTATTTTATAGAAACCCATTAGGTAATCGTGATAAGGCCCAACCCATTCTGTAGCATCAATAACTCCACGTTCCAGATTGGTGTATATTTCACTTCCGGGACTGACAACAGCAGCACCACCTAGTTTTTCAATGACCTTTCCACCAAGGCCAGGGATTCTCATCTTAAGTCCTTTGAAATCTCCAGGGCCATTGATCTTTTTATTAAACCATCCACCCATTTGAGGACCTGTGTTTCCACCGGGGAAAGGAATCACATCAAAAGGAGCATAAAGTTCTTTCCATAACTTATAGCCATCGCCTCCGTACATCCAAGCATTCATTTGTTGTGCATTCATACCAAATGGAATGGTACAGAAAATGGGTGCAGCAGGCATTTTTCCTCCCCAATAATAAGGTGCACCATTTCCCATTTCTACTGCTCCATCGCTAACTGCATCAAAGGTTTCTAATGGAGGAGCTAATTCTCCACTTCCATAGACTTTTATAGTGAATTGGCCATCACTCATGTCTTCCACCCATTTTGCTAGTTTATTACATCCTTCACCAAGAACAGGGAAATTGGCAGGCCAAGTAGTAACCATTCTCCATCTAACTCGCTTTTTAGTGATGATAGCGGGCGCATTGCTAGATTCATTTGTACTACAAGAAGCAGTGATTAGACCAGCGCCAGCTAAGGTCGCTTTTTTTAAAAAGCTCTTCCTTCCTATTTTTTTAGATGTTTCTTCCATTTATTCTTCCTAAATTAACCTTACACAGGTTATTAGCTTAAATGTACTAAATCCTATTTATTGATACATATGAATTTTCATTATATTTGCCGAAATCAACAAAATGTATGAAAGATCCAAAAGCATTACAAGACGTAAGTGAATTCCATAAAACATTCAATCTTCCTATTCTTGAAGAACCTGTAATCCCAGGTAAAGATAGATGGACATTAAGATTGGCACTCATAGAAGAGGAACTTCAGGAGCTGAGAGAAGCGATAGAAAATGATGATTTAGTAGAGGTTGCTGATGCATTTTGTGATATCCAATATGTACTTTCAGGTGCAATTCTAGAATTCGGACTAGGTGGAAAATTTAAAGAGCTTTTCGAAGAAGTACAACGTTCTAATATGAGTAAGGCTTGTAAATCTATGGAAGAGGCAGAAGCTACTCAACAGAAATATATGGAGGAACAAGGTGTTGATTCCTATGTAAAGCAGATTGGTGAAGATTTTCTCGTGTATAGAAAATCTGACAGTAAAGTTTTAAAGTCTGTAAACTATTCTCCAGCTGATATCAAGGGAAAATTAGGTTTGTAGAGCTGTAGCTTTCTTACTTAGTGATTTTATCTAATTCCCTTAAACTCTTTATAGAGTAGGTAGCATTTTCTGCAGTCTTACCTTTATTTAAAGCGTCAATGAAACAGGTGTCAAAACCGAAATCATTACCTCCTTTGATGTCTGAAAAAGGATTGTCGCCAATCATAAGACATTGAGACTTATCAGGTTTGCCTGCTTTTTCCCATGCATATTGGAAATAACCATTGTCTGGTTTAGCGATTCCTATCTCATCACTTACTACTATGTGAGTAAAATACTTGTCGAATCCAACCTTTTTCAGTCGTGGTCTTTGAACTTCTTTCAATCCGTTAGTTACAGCAATAAGAATGTGTGATGTATAATACTTTTCCATAGTTTCTTCTGCATGAGGAATGAAAAAAGGATTATCAGCGAGTTGGGCGAGGTATTTTCTATTGATGATAAGTCCATCGATTTTTCTCCCAAATTCCTTTGCGGTATCTTCAAAACGGGATTTCCTTAATGTAATACCATCGATCAATTTCATTTCAAACTTAGTCCATGCATCGTGATTATGCCTATGGTAAACTTCTTTGAAATGATCATCATACTCCATTCCTAATGCATCGGCAAACACCTTCAATGCTATTTCGGAACTCGCTTGGAAATCAAATAATGTATTGTCTAAATCGAAAAATAAATGTGAATATTTACTCATTATTTCAAACTAACAGTAGTCTCAGCTTTATCTCCATTTAAAGTAAATACATATTTATATTCACCTGCTTCTATGTACATCTTTTCATCTTCTCTGGCCTCTATAGATGAAGCTTTTTCCAGAAAGTTTTTAAGATCATTAGCTTTGTTTTTATCAATTGAAAAGTCAATAGTTACATATGAAAATCCACTAGTAATGTTCTCATTATATCGCTTAAGTGTAGCACCATCTTTTGTCTGTAATTCCACGTTTAGATTTCCTCCATTTTTAGAATACACATAAACTTCTCTATCGGCCTTACTCATGATTCCTCTCCAATTTATATTTCCCCATCCTTCAGAAGCTCTTCCTTTTATTTCAGACTGCACTACTAAATTAGCGTCTGAATTTGATCTCTGATCATATATAGGAGATAGATCAGCCTTGTAAATTGATCTTCCATGTGTACCTATCAAAAGATCCTTATCTCTTTTATGTATCACGATGTCATGAACAGCAACTTTTGGTATATCTGCTGAAAATAAGGAAAATTGTTTACCATAATCATGGCTTATATACGTCCCATGATCAGTTCCAACATATATGATTTCATCATGATGAGGATCTTCTTTTACTACATTTACAGGTTCCATTGGCAAATCTGTTCCTATCCTTTCCCAGTTATCTCCATAATCAGTCGAACGATATACCAATGCTTCAAAGTTGTCCCATCTATATCCATTCATTGAAAGATAAACAGTAGCTTCATCATGCGTACTTGCAATTATTCGACTTACCCAAAATTCTTCTGGTAAATCTTTCATTATCTTATCCCAACTAGCTCCTCCATCTTTTGATCTATACACCATACCATCGTCACTTCCTGTATATAATAGACCAAAACGTAATTCAGACTCTGAAATAGATGAAATCGTTCCATAGGCAACATCACCTTTTCTTCCCCCTGTTGTTAAATCAGGTGAAATAGCAACAAAATCATCTCCTTGATTCATAGAACGCATTAATTTATTTCCACCCATATAAAATATGTCTTGATTGTGAGAAGATAACATTACTGGTGTTTGCCAGTTCCATCTATATGGCGACTCACCTAATTCATGCTTCGGTGTAATGAATTTTCTATCATTTGTAGCTGTATTAATTCTAAAGTAATTCCCAAATTGGAAACCTGTATATACGATTTTGTTGTCTCTTGTGTCAACGGCTATTTGCATACCATCTCCACCCATTATGGAACGATATGGATATTGGCCCGACTGGTGCCAGCTAATTCCTTCTCTATAATTATTACTCCCCATCCAAACACCATTGTCCTGAAGTCCTCCATATACATTATATGGTTTTGCATTATCTACATTGATTGCATAAAATTGTCCGACAGTAGGAGAGTTGCATTTAAAATAATTCTCACCTGAATCATATGAAATATTTACTCCACCGTCATTCCCATTTATAATATGCTTGTTGTTTTCCGGATTAATCCAAAGTGCATGATGATCAGCATGTACATTATCTTTTCCTATATTTTCAAAAGTTTTTCCTCCATCATCAGATCGAAGAATAGGAACACCAGCAATATAAACGGTCTCTGGATTACCAGGAGCAGCTTGTACTAATCCAAAATAATACCCATAACTATTATAGACTCTGGGTAGTAAATTGTCATGTGTCTTTTTCCAAGTCTTTCCTTCATCATTAGATCTGTAAAGTGAGGCACCTATAACAGGAGTATCAAATAAAAGCCTATTCGCATCTTCTAAATAGCTGGAAATGTCTGAAGGCTTAATCTTACCAGACTTAACCATTTTCTTCACTTTTTTTGCAGAATATTTTTTAGGAAATCCATTGTCTTGTAGGAATTCATCTAATTTATCATCATCTAGATTTGCAAAAGCAGTAGATGAGAATGTTTTGAAATCATCTTTTGCTAATCCATCTGTTTTTTTCTCCTCTTTTTCCTGTCTATCATAATTGTCAAGTAATGCGTAAAGCACTGCATTATCATCACTGTCATACGAAATGCTTAATCCAATTCTTCCCGTACCTTCTGTAGAAGGAAATCCATTTTTACCATCAGAAATTAAATCCCAAGTAGAGCCTCCATCCATTGATTTATATATTCCAGATTCCGTTCCTGATTCTACGAAATTCCATGCTTTTCTATCTCTTTCCCATGCTGCTGTATAGAGAATGTTTGCATTTTTCGAATCCTGAATAAGATCAACAACTCCTGTTTTATCTGAAACAAATAAAGTCTTTGACCAAGTATTTCCTTTATCCGTACTAACAAAAACACCTCGTTCTTCATTTTGAGAGTATAAATGTCCTAAAGCAGCAACGTAGATTTTGTCAGAATTTTCACTGTCAATAATGATTCGTCCGATGTGATGCGTGTCATTTAGTCCTTTATGAGTCCAAGTTTCACCCCAGTCTGCACTATAAAAAACGCCCACACCTGAATACGAAGATCGACTAGAATTAACTTCTCCACTACCAATCCATACTTCACCAGTTTTCCAATTCACATCAACAGCGCCAATAGTCATTACAATCTCTTGTTCGAAAAGTGGCATAAACGAAGCACCATTGTTTTCAGTTTTCCATAATCCACCACTGGCATATGCAACATAGAATTCATGAGGAGCATCCGGATTTACTGCTAAATCTACCACTCTTCCACTCATTACTGTTGGTCCTATATTTTCCGCTTTCAAATTTGCATATGAGCTATTCATTGCCGATTTAGATTTAGCCATTGCGCTTTCTATTCGTTTTTCAGCAGGAGTAGCTTCAGGGAATGTTTGTGAACTTAGATTTAAACTAAGTAATATTGCTATAAAAAAGTAAAAATATCTCATCTTGTTTCCTATTAATTAAATACATCGTACTTTCGTACGTGCCAAACTAAGAACTTATACATAAATATTAAAATAATTGTTTAATTACTTGCGTGGAAGAATTGAGTAGTAAAGTATATGACATTATAATTGCAGGTGCTGGCTTGGCAGGTCTTACCTCCGCAATTCACCTTAGAAACCTAGGTTGGAGTGTTCTTTGTATAGAAAAAAATAATTTTCCAAGACATAAAGTATGCGGTGAGTATATTTCTAATGAAGTGAAGCCTTATTTGATTTCTTTGGGGTTTAACCCCAAAGATTATGGAAGTAAAGATATTTCTCAATTCACCATCTATAGTCAAAACGGAAAATCTATTTCTCAAGGACTTAAGATGGGTGGCTTTGGTATTTCGCGATATACGATAGATAAGGGACTTTATGATTTGGCGATAGAGAAGGGAGTAGATTTTATTCATGAAGAAGTTATGTCTATTTCAGCAGTAGGAAAGCTAAAGGAAATAGCTTGCAAGAATGGTACAAGCTATAAATCCAGAACATTCATCTCAGCAGTAGGGAAAAGATCAAAGCTTGACAAAGCTTTACAGCGAAATTTCATATCTAATAGAACAAGTTGGATGGGAGTGAAGGCTCATTATGAAGGAGAATGGGAAGAAGATAGAGTAGCTTTATTTCAGTTTGATGGTGGTTATTGTGGCATGTCAAAGGTAGAAAATGGACATGTGAATGTTTGTTATCTTGTCGATACGAATGCCTTTAAAAAGGTAGGAGATTTATATCGTTTTGAAGAAGAGGTAATGTGTATGAATCCAAGTTTTAAACAGTTTTACTCTAGTTTTGAGAGGAAAATGGAAAGGAAGGTTATTAGTCAAATATTTTTTGGAGATAAAGAAAAAGTAAAGGATGAAGTCGCGTTTTTAGGAGATGCCGCAGGAATGATCTTTCCTTTGGCTGGTAATGGAATGGCAATGGCAATTCACAGTGCAAAAATATATTGTGAATTACTACATCAATATCTAAATAACGAATACACTGGAGAAAAACTGCAAAGTATATACACAGATAAATGGAACCATCAATTCAAAAAAAGAATCAACAACAGTCGTAGGATTCAAGAACTTTTTAGTCGTCCATTACTATCAAGAATAGCAATCAATATTTTACCATTCTTTCCTTTTGTTTTTAGCAGAATAGTAGAAGGAACACATGGAGAAGATATTGGTATATTTAATGAAACAATAATTAATGAGACTACCTAAGATAGAAGATATTAATGTACGATCTTCACAAGAAGAATTACTGGATTTAGAAGAACATAGTCTTGATCAGATTGATATCATATATGACAATATGAACAAAATAAATCGCTGGTTAGGTGGTGATAAGCCAACTATTAGCGCGTTAAAAAGAAAAGTGAAATCAATTGATAAAGATGAAATTCTAATTATTGATGTAGGTTCTGGTGGCGGTGGAATGTGTAGAAATGCATCTGATCTATTGATGAGAATGAAGAGAAAGCATAGAGTTGTTGGATTAGATATTAACGATGATTCCCTGAAAATCGCTAGAAATAATTCAACAGATTATAAGCATGTAAGTTTTGAAAAGATTGATATTTTTAGTGAGCAGTTTACTGAATTAAAGCCAGATATCATCCTTTCTACTTTAACTTTTCATCATTTAAAAAATGAAGAAATAATTCAATTATTAAACAATTGCTTTAAGAAACACAATCCCATATTGATTGTCAATGATTTACATCGATCGAGATTTGCCTTTCATCTTTTTAAGCTTTTAGGCTTTGTAATATCTTTCCATTATGTGAATAGAGTTGATGGATTAATTTCTATCTTACGAGCGT
Source organism: uncultured Saprospiraceae bacterium (assembly GCA_964607315.1). GTDB lineage: Bacteria > Bacteroidota > Bacteroidia > Chitinophagales > Saprospiraceae > JAHDFB01. Next base: position 14,457 of record CAZSKA010000048.1, read on the forward strand.
TTAAACGCAGGGATCTTGAAAAACTAGATAAACAAATTAAAACCACATTTAAAGGAATAGAAAGTTCTATTAAATGGAGATTCGCTTTTAGGTGGTTGTGGATAATTGAAAATAAATGAGTGTAAAAATAGTAACAGCTACTAAAGCATTACCACAGTATACGAGACCAACTTCTGAAATACTACCATTTTTGGATATTTGGATGATGGGTCAAGAGGAGAGATTTCAACGAAAAGTAAAGAAGATTTTTGAGAATGCGGCAGTTGATAGAAGATATTCTATTATGTCTGCGGAAGAAGTATTTACTAAGACTTCATTTGAAGAAAAGAATGACATCTATGCACGTGAAGTCAAAAAATTAGGCAGAGAAGTCTTGGAAAAGGCATTGAATGAAAGTGGCTGGGAAGCAGATAGTATTGACTATATCATTACGGTAAGTTGTACAGGTATTATGATTCCTTCTTTGGATGCCTATTTAATTAATGATCTGAAATTAAGACAAGATATCGTACGCCTTCCTGTTACTGAAATGGGTTGTGCCGCAGGAGTTTCTGGAACTATATATGCCAAAAATTTCCTAAAAGCTAATCCTGGAAAAAGAGCAGTAGTAATTGCAATAGAATCACCAACAGCCACTTTTCAGCACAATGACTTTTCTATGGTCAATGTAGTAAGTGCAGCGATATTTGGTGACGGTGCAGCTTGTTTACTTTTAAGTAGTAGGGAAGAAGACGAAGGCCCAACAATCGTAGATGAAGAAATGTATCACTTTTTCGATGCATCCACTATGATGGGTTTCTCCCTAAGAAATACTGGACTTCAGATGATTCTTGATAAAGAAGTTCCAAATAAAATCAAAGAACATTTTCCAAATATTATCTATCCGTTTTTAGAAAAGAATGGAATAGGAATAGAGGATGTAGATCATTTGATTTTTCATCCGGGGGGTAAGAAAATCGTTTTGACAGTTGAAGAGCTGTTTGGAGCGATGGGCAAGAATATTGATGACACAAAAGAAGTCCTAAAATTATACGGAAACATGTCGAGCGCAACAGTTTTATATGTTCTCGAACGATTTATGGAAAGAGGTGTAAACAAAGGAGAATATGGCTTAATGTTAAGCTTTGGTCCTGGTTTTAGTGCACAACGTGTTTTATTAAAGTGGTAAGATGAACGATCTAGCGGGGAAATGGGGGATAATCATTGGAGGCAGTTCTGGTCTAGGATTGGCTTCCGCCCAAAAACTTGCAAGTCATGGCATGAATTTGATCATCATTCATAGAGATCGAAAATCCGATATGCCAAGAATACAAGATGATTTTACTAAAATCTCTGAGCAGGTGCAGTTAAAGCACTTTAATGTCGATGCATTAAATAAAGATAAACGAAACTTACTTTTAGATGAAATAGAAGAAGTGTGTGGGAAATCTTCCATATATCTATGCTTGCATTCCATTGCAAAAGGAAATTTAAAAGCAATTCAAAAAGAAGGTTCTGGTCTAAATAGCGATGATTTCTCATTGACGATTCAAGCAATGGGGGTTAATTATTATGAATGGGTGATGGATTTGCTACAAAGAGATTTGTTTGCTAATCCTGCTAGAACAATTGCTTTTACAAGTGAAGGAAGTCAGCGTGTTCATCCGTATTATGCAGCTGTTTCAGCTGCGAAAGCTACCTTGGAGTCGATTTCAAGGTCTTTAGCTTTAGAACTTGCTTCTAATGGTATTACATCGAATTGTGTGATGGCCGGTACTACGGATACTCGTGCTTTTCGAATGATTCCTAATAGCGATGAATTAGAGATGTGGAGCAAACAGAGAAATCCTTATAATCGTCTAACTACACCAGATGAAGTTGCTAATGCAGTCTATCTACTTTGTCGACCAGAGGCAAATTGGATAAATGGAATTATACTACAAGTTGATGGAGGAGAACATTTGAGATAATGGAAAATTGGATTCTAGATATATTGCCGTATGGAAAAGATTTTCTCTTCGTTGATAAAATCGTAGAAATCGACGAAAATGGAATAAAAGGGATTTACACTTTCAGTGAAGATCACAGCTTTTACGAGCATCATTTTTTGAATCATCCTATCACGCCAGGAGTAATACTTACTGAATGTGCCGCTCAGATTTCACTGGCTTGTCTAGGTGTATATCTACTGGGGAAAGATTATGATTTTAGCGCTTTTAAATTTGGAATGAGCTCTGCGAACGTAGAGTATTATGTACCTGTTCAAAGAGGTGAGAAAGTAAGAGTAGAAGCTGAAAAGAAGTATTTTAGATTCGGTAAGTTAAAGTGTAATTTTAAGATGTATAATTTGGAAAATACAGTGGTTTGCATGGGCGAATTAGCGGGAATGATGAAATGATAATGCTTAAGTTAATCTATTAATAAAGTAAAGAATGTCAGAATTAAGGAGAGTGGTTGTTACAGGGATGGGGGTCGTAGCCCCAAATGGTATAGGTGTAGATTCGTTTCATCGTGCTTTATCGAATGGTGAGTCGGGGATTCGATTGATTGATGAGTTAGCTCGATTGAAATTTTCATGCCAAGTTGCTGGGATTCCTCCCTTGCAACAGGAAGAACTTGATCGTTATATGACGGCATTGGAACAACGGATGATAGTAGCTAAAAGCATACGTTATGGAGTTGTTGCGGGCTTAATGGCATGGGAAGATGCGGGTTTGGTTTATGGAACGGAAGCAGGTAGGAATAGGGATACAGGAATTGTTTTTGGAGCTGGGATAAGTGGGGTAGATAAGTTTAGAGAGGCAATTTACAAAGTAGATGAATTTAATGTTAGGAGACTTGGAAGTACGGTCGTTATAAACACGATGGCTAGCGGGATCAGTGCTTTTTTGAGTGGAAAAATAGGAGCAGGGAATCAAGTGACAACGAATAGTTCAGCTTGTGTGACGGGGACAGAGAGTATAGCTATGGCGTATGATAGGATTAAGCATGGATATGCTGATAGGATGTTGGCAGGAAGCACCAGCGAGGAAGGGGCTTATATCTGGGGAGGTTTTGATTCTATGAGAATAATGAACAGAACAAGTAATGAGGAACCTCATAAAGCGTCACGACCGATGAGTCAATCTGCTAAGGGATTCGTTCCAGGTAGTGGTGCAGGTGCTTTTGTATTAGAAGAATATGAACATGCAAGAAAGAGAGGAGCTAAGATTTATGCTGAAATTATAGGATCTTTTAATAATTCTGGTGGACATAGAGATGGTGGATCAATGACCGCCCCAAATGGAATTGCCGTGCAAGAATGTATCAAAGGAGCACTTAATGATGCTAAGATTTCTTCTTCTGAAGTAGATTATATAAACGGCCATCTGACTGCAACCACAAAGGATGGATTCGAGATAAAGAATTGGAAAGAAGCCTTAGATTGTGAAGGTGATGAATTTCCATTTATCAATAGCACCAAGTCTACAATCGGTCATTGCTTAAGTGCAAGTGGTTCAATAGAAGCTGTCGCGACTTTGTTACAATTGGATAATAATGTTATTTATCCATCTATGAACTGTGAAGATTTACACGAAGAAGTCACTCAAGAAATTCCAGCATCAAAGGTGCCTCAATCTTTAATTAATCAAGAATTAAAAACAGTAGTTTCTGCTAGTTTTGGTTTTGGAGATGTAAACGGATGTTTAGTCTTTAGAAAATTATAAATCACTACATCTTATACCATTTGAAATTTAGAATGTCTATAATAAATTCAAATTACGAATAGGTAAGTTCGACTCATAAAATAGAGGAATAGCCTTAGCTATTTCGATATTTTCTAAGGAAGAAATCACATATTTTAAGAAGAATTTATCCGACAATGTAGATGTTAGATGGTATTATACCAATTTAACTCCATAATGTCGCATTTCTTTTTACTTAATCTTTC
>CAZSKA010000049.1:0-18287 GCA_964607315.1 uncultured Saprospiraceae bacterium
AAGGAAGAAATTGAAAGATTAAGTAAAAAGAAATGCGACATTATGGAGTTAAATAGGTATTATAAAATTCCTTAGTCATTATTGGCTTTGAAATGGCATTTTTAGAGCCAAAGCATTATTTTTACTACTTTTTCAAAACATAGTAGATTTAAATTTATTATCCTTATACAGGATTCAGTAGTGGAAATTAATGTTTAGAATATTTTCATCCATTATTGATATAGATTATATTCCTTATTGATGAACATTATAGATCAAGTAAATTATGAGTAATAAAAGAAAAGTAAATTTTAAAGATATAATAAAAAGTGACACTCCAGTGCTAGTTGATTTTTATGCAACATGGTGTGGTCCATGTAAAGCCTTGGCGCCTATCATAGCTGAAGTGAAGCAAGAATTAAGTCCGGATATGCGCGTGATAAAAATTGATGTAGATAAAAAGAAATCTATATCAAATAAATATAAGGTGCAGTCGCTTCCTACACTTGCCATCTTTAAGAGTGGAAAGCTTCTTTGGCGATCAAGTGGAATGAAATCAAAAGGAGAAATTCTTAGAGTTGCAAATAAATATATTGGTAAGCCTGCTAGTTCTGCAAAATCTGATAGTCAAAATGAAAAGACGACTACAGGAGGATCGTGGTTAGGAAGATTGTTTGGGAAAGGAAATAATTAATTTGCACTAAAATTTCACATGAAATCCTAAAATTAGATTCGTAGAATATTCTATAAAAAAAGCCCTTCATGAAACATGAAAGGCTTTTTTTGTATTTGTCATCCGAATGCTTATATCATATCTTTTGGACGAACCCATTGGTCGAATTCCTTTTCCGTAAGATATTTTAATTTCAGAGCTGCAGCTTTTAATGTTGTACCTTCTTTATATGCTTTCTTAGCTATTTCAGCCGCTTTATCATAACCTATCTTCGTATTCAATGCTGTAACCAACATTAATGAATTATTCAAATTCAAAGTGATTCGCTCTTGATTAGCTTCTATTCCTAATGCACAGTTATCGTTAAAACTAACACATGCATCTCCTATCAATTGTGCTGACATAAGAAAATTAAAAATCATCATTGGTTTGAATACATTCAATTCAAAATGCCCATTCATTCCACCTACATTAATCGCTACATCATTTCCCATCACTTGCGCCATCGCCATTGTTAAAGCTTCAGCTTGTGTAGGATTCACTTTACCTGGCATGATAGAGCTTCCTGGCTCATTGGCAGGAATAATGATTTCACCAATTCCACATCGTGGTCCAGAGCTCAACATTCTAATGTCGTTACCGATTTTCATTAGAGAAACCGCCACTGTTTTTAAAGCGCCATGTGCTTCCACTATTGCATCATGAGCAGCTAATCCCTCAAATTTGTTTTTACCTGTAATAAACGGAATGCCGCTTATTTCTGCTATTTCTTTAGCAACGTTCTTGGCATAACCTTTGGGCGTATTTAGCCCAGTTCCTACAGCCGTTCCTCCTAAAGCTAACTCGCTTAAATGCTTCAAGGTGTTTTTTATAGCTATTAGTCCATGATCTAATTGACTCGTATAACCAGAAAATTCTTGACCTAATGTCAAGGGAGTTGCATCCATAAAGTGTGTTCGGCCTATTTTCACGACACTCTTAAATGTCTTCGATTTTTCTTTTAAAGTATCTCTTAATTTCTCTATTCCTGGAATCGTACACTCCATTAGCTTTTTATAAGCGGCAATGTGCATTGCAGTAGGGAAAGTATCGTTAGAAGATTGAGATTTATTTACATCATCATTTGGGTGAAGTGCTTTTTTCTCATCAGTTAGCTCACCGCCAGAAAGTACATGACCTCTATTAGCAACCACTTCATTTACATTCATATTGCTTTGAGTACCACTACCTGTTTGCCAAACTACAAGAGGAAATTGATCATCTAATTTACCTGCTCTTATTTCATTACAAACTCTTTCTATCAACTTTGCTTTCTTCTTTTGAAGAACACCTGCTTGTGCATTTACCCTAGCAGCCGCCGTTTTCAAAATCGCATAAGCTTCTATGATTTCAATAGGCATTTTTTGACCGCCTATTTTAAAATTTTGAGATGATCTCTGAGTTTGAGCAGCCCAGTATTTTTTAGCTGGTACATTTATATAACCAATGCTGTCTTTCTCTTTTCTGTATTTTGACATAATTCAATTTTTTGCAAAAATATGTCAAATAACAATTATTTTCTTATTCAGAGAAAATATTTTACAAGTCTGTAGCTAAAACCTCATTTTCCATACATTAACCGACCCTTTTTCTATTTCTTTTCTATGCTCAGCTAATTTCAATTGTACCTTTTCGTCCGCGAGATACTTTCTATAGATATCCTCTTTTAACTGTTGCTCATACCAATGAAAAACTTGCGATTGTCTTAATTTGATTAAACGCTCCTCTTCTGAAAAGTATGTCTTGTAATTCTGCACTTCTTCCCAAATGATGTCCATTCCTTTATTGTCATAACTGGAAACAGCAAGTACAGGTATGCTCTTATTAGAATACTTCCCTGATAATATGTGTAATGCATTTTTGAAAGCTCGGGCTGATTGTTTAGCTATATTCACACGTTCATTATCAGATTTTGTGACGATTACGAGGTCAGCTAATTCAACAATACCTCTCTTTATACCTTGAATTTCATCTCCAGAGCCAGGTAATACTAGAAGAATGAATAAGTCTACCATCTTGGAAACAATGGTTTCGCTTTGTCCTACTCCAACTGTCTCTATAATGATGTGATCAAAACCTGCTGCTTCACAAAGTAGCATCACTTCTCTTGTTTTACTGCCTACGCCTCCTAACACATTGTTACTTGGAGAAGGTCTAATAAATACATTCGGTAAGGTACTGCTTGATTCCATTCGAGTTTTATCTCCAAGAATACTTCCTTTCGTTTGTTCAGATGAAGGATCAATGGTAAGAATTGCGAATTTAGCCTTTGGTTTTTCCTGAATGAGAGATTCTATTAAAGTGCTTTTCCCCACACCAGGCGAACCTGATATTGCAATTCTATGGGCTGAAGAACGAATATAATCAGGTTTCACCAAATCTAGAAGCTCCATAGATTTTTGAAGATAGGTGGGGTGATTACTTTCTATAAGGGTTATCCCCAAAGAAAGCGCAGCACGATCTCCAGCTCTTATTCCTTCGGCTAATTCGGCTACACTTGAATTGCTTTGGGCGTAAGCCCCTTTTTTAAGATTAGGATTGATGTTCTTATTCCCCAATGATTACATTTTAACAACAAATTTTGTAAAATTCCTTAACACTTTGCATAACATTTCATAATGTTTATTTAAACAGTATAAAATTTTGTGAATTTACTCTTATCTGTATCGATATTAGTAAAACGAAACAGAACCCAAATATTATTTGATAAAACAATTTTGGATATGAGAAACTTCATTGTATTTGGCTTGCTATTAGGCACAATCTTAGGATTCACATCATGTAATGATTTCGACGAAAAAGCAATAGAGGTTGCAGGATTTTACGATGCAAATGTTGTAAACGGGCTCTATAATTTCGAACTGCAAATTTCACTGGATGGAAATGATGATGTCTTGATTGATGCTTTATTTGACGATTATGATTTTGAAGTGGTACGAGCTGACTTAGATGATCACAGAGGTGGATTGATAGATTTTGATATTCCAAGTCAAACTGTATATGGAGGAGCAACTCTTAGAGGAGATGGAGAATATATTGACGGATTCTTACAATTAGATTATACGATTGATTGGGGTTTTGAGCGGGTAACCTACCGCATAGTGGCAGATAGATATTAATACTGAAAATGGAAAATAGAATAACTATAGTTTAGTAACATACTACCCATAATTTCACTGAAAAACTGCCCATGAAGCTGACCATTTGAAAAACTTGAACATGAAAACTTGACCAATTGACCTGCCCATAATAACATAATTCAGAAATGGAAATGTTCAGGAAAAAGGACCGGAATGATCACCATTATTTAATAATGACTCTCTCGATCATTCCCGGTCTGTTTGGTTATAATTTATCCCAGACCGCATGCACTATTTTATTTCGTATTTGCTCTATTTGATAAGCTCCTTTGAATGCAGATCGAGAAAAATGAATGTTTGATTCTTCCTTTAGTAGGTGGTGAATATTCCTGCTGATTCTATGGTGAAATGATGCTTTTACATCTGTTGCTTGCGCTATAAAAATAGCTTCGTAATTCCCTAAAGATGCGATTAACGCTTTCATGCTTAAATCAATATAATTACGCTCTACATCTTCGAACAACGGTAGACATTCTGCATGTGAAAGAATCCCCTTTGGGCGTAAGCCAAATCCTTTACATACATTATATAAGAGGATCTCTATTGCTTCAGAGATGGCTAGTTCCTCTATGATTTTCGCAGAGATTTTACGATCGATTCTATAGCTTGATAACATATCAGTTCGCGCTTCATTGTCCATACAATCGTCAAGATCTTGAATCAGTTTTTGCATTCCAGTCACTAATTCCGCTATGTAATCTTCTGCCTTTAATTGTAAAATCTTTTCACCAGTACTGATCTGAAAATCTTTGTCAAAGATCTTAAGCTCTTCCTTCGTCCGCTCTAATTCATCTGCATCATTAACCAAAAATCTAAGGTCAATATATTCGAAAATAACATTATCAAATGCCTTTGACCAATTGGTATTGCTTTGATCTACAATTATCTCTACACAATCGATTCCTCCTCTTAAATCTTCTAATAATAGTTCATTATTTAGCTTACTTGTAAGGTAAATCGCCTTGTGTTTCCACGTTTTTACTTGACGTTGTCCTTCAGTGTTTTCTGGCTTACGCCCAAAGAAAGGGTCAATAGAAATTTTACCTGAAATAGGAACATGGAGCTCCGTTAGGTCATCTTTTTTAAGCTCCTTTTTTATCTTAGATAACCAATCTTCGTATGCTACTAAATCAAATTTCATAAACTATAAATGTACAAACTACTATATGAGTTTTTTAAATCGAGGTCTTTTTGGTGTTACATCACCTAGACGTTCCTTTTTGGCTTTCTCATAATCAGAGAAGTTGCCTTCATAGAAAATTACTTGTGAATCATCTTCGTAGGCTAGAATGTGAGTTGCTAATCTATCGATAAACCATCTATCGTGAGAAATAACTAAAACACAACCAGCAAAATTCTCTATCGCTTCTTCTAAAGCTCTAAGGGTATTAACATCAATATCATTTGTGGGCTCATCCAATAAAAGCACATTTCCACCACTTTTTAATGTCATAGCTAAATGCACTCTGTTTCGTTCTCCACCTGATAATACACCAAGTTTTTTCTGTTGATCTCCACCTGCAAAGTTGAATCTAGAAAGATAGGCTCTTGCATTTATTTCTTTATTCCCTACCATGATGAGTTCGTTTCCTTCACCAATGATCTCAAAGATTGTTTTTTCAGGTAAAAGATCCTCATGAGATTGATCTACATAAGCGATATCAACTGTTTCACCTATATCAATACTACCAGAGTCAGGTTGTTCTTTACCCATTATCATACGAAATAATGTAGATTTTCCTACACCATTTGGTCCCACTATTCCCACTATTGCATTTTTCGGAATAGAAGCTGTGAAATTATCAATAAGAATTCTATCGTCATACGATTTTGTAACTCCATTGATGTCAATTACTTTATCTCCTAATCGCTGACCTGCTGGAATGTATAATTCAAATTTAGATTCTCTCTCTTTTGATTCTGCATTTGCCATTTTATCATAAGCATTCAAACGGGCTTTACCTTTCGATTGTCTCGCTTTTTGTGACATGCGTATCCAGTCAAGCTCTCTGCTTAGTGCTTTCTTTCTCTTTGATTCAGTCTTCTCTTCTTGTTCTAATCTCTTCGTTTTTTGCTCTAGCCAACTGCTATAATTACCTTGATATGGAATTCCCTCACCTCTGTCTAATTCTAGAATCCATCCAGCTACATTATCTAAGAAATAACGGTCGTGAGTTACTGCAATTACAGTACCTGGGAAATTATCTAGATATTGTTCTAACCAATGCACACTCTCTGCATCCAAGTGGTTAGTTGGCTCATCAAGAAGTAAGATGTCTGGTTGAGAAAGTAATAACCTACATAAAGCAACTCTTCTTCTTTCACCACCTGATAAAACATTCACCTTGGCATCTTCAGGTGGACACCTTAATGATTCCATTGCTGTATTCAGTCTATGGTCTAATTCCCATGCATTATGATGATCCATCTGTTCCATCAAAACACCCTGACGCTCTATAGTTTTCATCATTTCATCGTCATCCATAGGTTCTGCAAGTTTCAAGTTGATTGCATCATATTCTTTTATGATATCAACTATTTCTTGTACACCTTCTTCTACTATTTCTCTTACAGTCTTCGTTTCATCTAATTCAGGTTCTTGCTGCAAATAACCTATTTTATATTCACCGTCGAAAAAGACTTTTCCTTGATAGTTAGTGTCTAGTCCAGCAATGATTTTTAGTAAAGAAGATTTACCAGATCCATTCAGACCAAGAACTCCTATTTTGGCACCATAAAAGAATGATAGCCATATATTTTTAAGTACTTGTTTTTGGGGAGGGTACGTTTTTGTAACACCCTCCATTGCAAAAATTACTTTTTTATCTATTGACATATTTGATTTTTCATTTTCATAAAGTGCCCAAATTTAGTAAATAACGTGAATAAAGCTTCATGTGGCTTAAATAAATATAATGTCAACTATATCAATTTTATTCAATCTTTCATGTACATTTGCCAAGCCTTATATTTTCTATGAAGAAGCTAAAGAAATTGTGGAATAAATATAATCGAACCCTCATGTATCTATTATGGTTAGGGCTGATTATTGGTTTGCTAAGTTTAGCAGTTTTTCTATTTGCTGCAAGCAAGGATATTCCTTCTTTCAGCGAGTTAGAGAATCCCGATTATGATCTTGCATCTGTTATCTATTCAGATCAGCAAGAAATATTTGGTACATACTACATCGAGAACCGTTTACCTGTTACGTACGATCAATTGCCAGAGACCTTAGTTGATGCGCTAGTTTCCACAGAAGATGCTCGCTTTTTTAAGCATACAGGTGTTGATTTTAGAGCACTTGGAAGAGTTGCATTCAAAACTGTTTTACTTAGACAAGATTCCGGGGGTGGTGGTTCCACTATCAGTCAGCAATTAGCAAAATTACTTTTCAAAAGACCTAATTTACGAGGTAAGAATAGTATTACTAAAGTATTTACTCTTGTTAAAGTAAAATTCAAAGAATGGTTGACTGCAATTCGACTTGAAAAACAATATACTAAGCAAGAAATTATGGCAATGTACCTTAATAAATTTGAGTTTATTAATGGTGCACATGGTATTTATGCAGCTGCAGACACATACTTTGGAAAGAGTCTTGACTCTCTAACGATAGAGGAAAACGCAGTCTTAGTAGGAATGCTAAAAAATCCTTCATTATATAATCCAATAAGGTTTCCTGAAAAAGCATTCAAAAGAAGAAATGTTGTCTTGAAACAAATGGAAAGATACAATAAGCTAGAATCAGCAGTTTATGATTCTTTGAAACATCTTCCACTTGATATGACAGGCTTCACAAGAGAAACACAGTCGGAAGGTGTAGCTCCATACTTCAGATCAGAACTTACCAAATGGTTGAAGAATCTATTGGCACAAGAAGATTATAAGAAGCCAGATGGAGAAGAATATAATATATACACTGATGGATTGAAGATATACACAACTATTAATTTAGATTATCAAAGAGCTGCTGAAGCTTCTGTAACAGAGCATATGGCAGGTCTTCAAGAACGCTATTTCAAAAGATGGAAAGGGAAAAATATCTTCACGTTTGAAGCAGAAGATTTTCAAGAGGAAATAAGACGAGAAGCATTTGATAGAAGAGTTAGAAATTCAGAAAGGTATAAAGGTATTTATTTTGGTATAATGGGCGAAAGTCTAGAAGACTTGAAGGATAAATTCCCTGATATTCGAACTGGTCCTCTTATGATAAGATCCTTGACAGAAGTGAAGGATTTTGATAAAGACTTAAAAAAACTTGTTCAGAAAACGGTAGTAAGGAAAAGTGAAATTTCTTTCTTGAAAAAAGTCCTTAACTCAGATGAATTCAAGCAAGTAAAGCAGACGTATAAGAAGTTCGACGACGAATATGAAAAGCAGTTTAATACAGAGATAGAAATGAAAGTCTTTGCTTATAATGACAAAGGCGAAGAAACGAAAATGATGACTCCACTTGATAGTGTGATGTATCATTATCAGCATCTTCAGGCGGGAATGGTTTCTATGGAACCTGGATCTGGATTTGTGAAGTCATGGGTAGGTGGAGTAGGTCATAAGTATTTCAAGTATGATCATGTGAATTCTAGAAGACAAGTAGGATCTACTATCAAGCCGTTCGTATATGCATCAGCTATTTCTTTTGGTAATATTTCGCCTTGCACAACTTATGAAGATATACAATATACTATAGCGCCAGGTGATGCATTGTTTGATCTTCAAGATGAGTGGTCACCAGCTAATGCGAATGAGAAGTTTACGGGAAATCCATATAATCTATATCAAGGATTGTTGTATTCTAAGAATTCTATTACAGTCCGATTAGTAAAAGAGATGGGATCCGTAACTTTGATTAGAGATTTACTTGATAATGCAGGAATCGATAAAACCAAACTTCATCCTAATGGAGAAGCTATTGTTCCTTATGTGCCATCAATGTGTCTAGGAGCACTTGATCTTACAGTAATGGAAATGGTGGGAGCTTACGGTATTTGGCCTAATAATGGGACTTACGTCCAACCGGTCTTTGTTCAACACATAGAGGATAAGAATGGAAAAGTTATTTATACAGCTGTACCTAAACGTAAAAGTGCTTTGAATCCAAAGTATAATGCTGTTATGGTAGATATGTTGAGAAATAATGTGGGTGGTAATTTCGGGCTTGGAGGTAAGAGTGATGTCGGTGGAAAAACGGGAACTACGAATGATTATGCTGATGGATGGTTTATGACGATTACGCCTGAGCTTGTCGTTGGAACATGGGTAGGAGGAGATGATAAGTGGATTAGATTCTTCACATTAGATGAAGGTCAGGGGTTTGTAATGGCAAGGCCTATTGCGAAGAATTTTATAAATAAATTAGAGTCTGATGAATCTATAGATTATAATGCCGAAGTTCGTTTTCCAGAACCAAGTGGTGATGTATGGGATTTGATAGATTGTTCGAAATTTAAAGAGATAAAACCTGAAGATGAGGCATTGCAGCGTCAGCAAGACGTAGAAGATCTATTTGATGAAGAAGATTTCGACGAAGAATTTGATGAAGACTTCGATGATAATATTTAAAAGAAAACGACATTGTTGAAATATCTATACATAATACTTTTTATAGGGTGCATTATTTCATGTGTGCCGCCCACTGATTCTTCTGTCCAAAATCACGCTGGACAGGATTTAAGTAATCCTGTGGCACTGAAGATTTATGAGTTGCAGCAAGAGCAAAATGTCGATAGTCTTCTATATTTTATAGAGAGTGATGATCCCATGGAAAGGTTCTGTGCTTTGAGAGCATTTGCTTCTTTTCATAGCCCCAAGGCTGTGGAAGCGGTGAGAAATATCTTGAAAGATACCATTCCAGAAATACGTCACGAAGCAGTTTATGTTGCAGGCCAATTAGGCGATGCATCTCTTGCGAATGATGTGGTTTCATTATTTCAAGCAGATCTTTCAGAAGATATCAACTTTAAGTTGAATAAAGTCATATTAGAAACAATAGGGAAAATTGGTAATGAAACTCATTTATCTTTCCTTTCTTCCAGCAAACCTTACCCTAAAGAATATAAAGAGTTAAATGAAGGAAAAGCACATGCTTATTATCAGTTTGGATTAAGAGGAATAAAGAACGAGGATGTAACTTCTGAAATGGTTCGCTATGCTACAGAAGAGCACAATGATGAAACCAGAATGATGGCTGCTAATTACTTATTGCGAAATAAGGGTCTCAATATAGGTGAAAGCAAATTCCAATTGTTGCAATCACTTTTTAAAGAAGAAAACCCGAATGTGAGAATGGGACTTTCTGCGGCAGTGGCAAAAACAGGGAGTAAAGAAATTATAGAACCTTTTATCGATTACTTGAAAAAAGAAGATGACTATAGAGTCGTTATTAATGCTGTTAGAAATTTTAATTCCTTTCAGTATATTGATATCATAGAAAAAGCGCTTGAATTTTTAGGACATGAAAATGAACAAGTTGCTTCAGCTGCGGCTGATTATCTGAAGAATAATGGCCAATTATCTGATACGCGCTTTTATTTAGAAAGCGTGTCTAAAGTAAAAAGCCCTAGCGCAAAGCTCAGCTTGCAAGGTGCTGTTTTAAGTCTTTATGATCAATATTACCCGAGGTCTAGAAAAAAACTAGTCACAGAGCTTGAAAGCCAATACTTAAAGGAAGAAAACCCATACGTGAAACGCGAAATTATTTCAGCTTTGGGTTCCAACCCATACCTTTATGAAACAATAGCAAAACTTGGTTTACGAGATTCTACTCCTATTGTTCAAAGTCATGCAACTGAGGTGTTAGGAAGTATATTGACAAGCTATTTGCCTACGAAGGGAAGATCTGCAAATAGATATCTAGGTCCTATTATTTATCGTCTGTTAGAAGAAGCGATCTCTTCAGGAGATGCAGGGATGATTTCTGCTGCAGCACTATCTTTAAAGGAATATGATAAGACTTACTTGGAACGATATGTAAGTGATACAGTTTTCACTACCGCATTTGATCAACTCAATTTTCCAGTCGACTTAGAACCGATGAAATATCTTGTTGATGTGCATAATTATTATTTCCCGGAGAATAAAATGCGTATGCCACAGAAAGATGGAAGACGTTCATATATAAATAATAGTTTTTCGAAATTCGATGCAACATATACAGCGATAGTAGAAACTGAAAATGGTGAAATCCAATTTGAATTACTAATTAATCATGCGCCTGAATCTGTCCTTAATTTTATTGACTTAGCCCAACAAGATTTCTTTGACGATAAAGTTTTTCATAGGGTAGTACCAAACTTTGTCATTCAGACAGGTTGTCCAAGAGGAGATGGATATGGTGGTGTAGATTATACCATAAGAAGCGAATTATCCGATATGCGTTATGATGAAGAAGGATATGTGGGAATGGCATCTGCGGGTAATCACACGGAAGGTTCTCAGTGGTTTATTACACATTCGCCAACACCTCATTTGAATGGAAAGTATACGATTTTCGGAAAGGTAACCAAAGGCATGGAAATTGTAAAAAGCATGAAAGTGGGTACAAAAATCAACAATGTTGACATCGTTGATGTTCCCAATTTATAATTATCAAACAATCGAATAAAAAGAGTATGAAGACAACTGGACTTACCAAAATCCACAAAGAACTCGGTGCAAAAATGGCAGCATTTGCCGGTTATGAAATGCCCATAGTTTATTCTTCCATAAAGGAAGAGCATATGGCAGTTAGACAAGCAGCTGGTATGTTTGATGTTTCGCACATGGGTGAATTTATTGTTAGAGGCAGTGATGCAGTAGCATTCTTACAAAAGATTAGTAGCAATAATGTATCAAAGTTGAAAGTGGGTCAAGCCCAATATAGTTGTATTCCTAATTTGGATGGTGGGATAGTAGACGATTTTATCCTTTACAAACTAGAAGAAGAGGAATATATGATGGTAGTAAATGCCGGAAATATTAAGAAAGATTGGGACTGGATTTCACAATTTAAAGAAGGTGATGTAGAATTAGTTGATATCTCTGATAAGGAGGGGCTACTTGCTGTGCAAGGCCCAAAGGCTGTGGAATTACTACAGGAATTAACGGATGTTGATTTATCTGGTATTCCATTCTATCATTTTGCTGTAGGTACTTTTGCTGGAATAGATAATGTAATTATTTCTGCTACTGGCTATACTGGTGCGGGAGGATTCGAATTATATGTTGATAATTCCTATTTGATTGAGCTTTGGGGAAAGGTGATAGAAGTAGGAAAAGATAGTGGTCTAGTGCCTGCTGGTTTAGGATGTAGAGATACATTAAGACTAGAAATGGGTTATTGTTTATATGGCAATGATATTACTGATGAAACATCTCCTATAGAAGCAGGATTAGGATGGATTACAAAAACCAAAAAAGGTGAATTTAATTCAGTAGAAATTTTCAAAAAACAAAGAGCGGAAGGTACGACTAGGAAGCTAGTAGGATTCAAAGTGAGTGATAGAAGAGTGCCAAGAAATGGCTATAAATTACTTTCTGCTGATGGCGAAGAAATAGGTCATGTAACATCGGGAACCTTGTCTCCATGTCTAGAGATTCCTATAGGAATGGGATATGTTTCAAAGCCATATGCTACTAATGGTACAGAGATATTAGTAGACACTGGAAGGAAGCAGTTAAAAGCTGTTGTAAGTAGTTTGCCATTTTATATCCAAGAAGAGTAATATTTAAAATAAAATTATTACTTTTGCGCTCCATTAAATTGGAATGTTCTTTGTTATGAACCCATTAGATGCATTTACAATACCAGTAAAGGGACTTAAAAACGGTATTCATTCGTTTAACTTTGTGCTTGATAAAGCTTTTTTCAGTGCAATTAACGAAGAAAATACTTTAAAGCCTAATTTATCATCAGCTGTAAAGTTTGATAAACGTGATTCCATGTATATATTGGATATAAACGTTGAAGGAAATATAACAGTAGATTGTGATAGATGCTTGAATGAAATTCCTGTACCGGTAGAAGGTGAACATAAATTGTATATCAAAAAAGGTCTAGGCGATGACGATGCAGATATTGTCTACTTAGAAAAATTTGAAGATCAATTAAACCTTGCAAAATATATTTACGATTTTGCAATTTTGAGTTTACCTTTCAAAAATGTGATTCAAGATTGTGAAGAGATGGAAAATCCATATTGCAATTTTGATATGCTAGAAAAATGGGATGAAAACAGTGGGCATGAAAATGAAGATGAAAAGAAAGCTGGTAACATTTGGGACGAGCTGAGTAACTTAAAATTTGATTAAAATTTAAATATAAATATTATGGCGCATCCGAAGAGTCGTATATCGAAGCAAAGAAAAAGAAAGAGAAGAACGCATAAAAAAGCGACTGCACCTCAGATCGCAATATGCAAAACTACTGGAGAATCTCACCTATATCATAGAGCCTATGAGGTAGACGGAAGTCTATACTACAAAGGACAAGTGGTGATACAGGCTGAAGAAGAAGTTTACGAGTAAGTAACAGCTTTTTCCAGTTTAAAGAGTTAAAAGCTCCTTAACCACGACATGTGGTTATGGGGCTTTTGTTGTTTTGTGTTAGTGGGAGGGGAGAAGTATTCTCGCAATAAAACTTAATACACAAAAATTATTTAATAACTATGAAGACAACTAAATTATATAGACCAGTTAATAGAGCTGAACTAGATTTAATTCAGGATTCAGGATGGAAGAAATTTCCGCCTAGACTTCCTGATCAGCCTATCTTTTATCCCGTTACTAATCAAGAATATGCAAGTCAAATTACTACAGAATGGAATTTGCCTTTCTACAAGAATGGATTTGTAACAGAATTTGAATTAACTCAAGAATATCTATCTAAATATAGAGTAGAGAAAGTAGGATTGGATCATCATACAGAGTTATGGGTTCCAGCAGAAGATTTAGAGGAATTCAATAGTGAGATTGTTGACAACATTAAGGTGATAGAAGCATATGATTCTAATCCGCAGAATCAATATATATTTGTCAAAGAGACATTTAAGGTGAAAGACGAAATTATTATTCTTTTTGAGTTTATCAACAAAGAAGCAGATTTTGTGAAAACTGAAAACTCAAGAGTAGGAAATTATAAATTGAAAAAGTATTTAGAAAATCCTAGGAAATTAAACCTTGTTGGAGAACTTGAGTTAAATATTTTTGCGATTATTCTAGAGGAAAGTTTTGGAAAGAGCCCGATAGAGGAGGATAAGATATATCTGCTAACACATGAATTCGAACAATAATACAAGGCATTTATAAATATTATTTGACTTGGATTAATAGACATTCTAGTTTTTGTACTTTTGATGTATTAATCCAACAAAATTGGAATATTAGAGTTTTATAAATTTATTATTATGAAAACAACAATTACTACAGAGAATGCACCAGCAGCAGTAGGAGCATATAATCAAGCGACTATGCATGGAAATACACTTTATGTATCGGGTCAAATTGCTATAAATCCTGAAACGAATGAAATAGTAAAAGGAAGTATAGAAGATGAAACGAATCAAGTAATGAAGAATTTAGGCGCTATTTTAAATGCTGCTGATATGGATTTTTCGAATGTACTTAAGTGTTCAGTTTTTGTTAGTGATATGGAGATGTATAGCAGAGTAAATACGGTATATGCGTCGTATTTCGATGCAGAAACTGCACCTGCAAGAGAATTAGTTCAAGTGGCAAATTTGCCTAAATATGTAAATGTTGAAATCAGCTGTATTGCTGGAAAATAAATAGAGATGACGAAGACTGTATTATCGTGTATTCAGCCTACAGGGCACATGCATTATGGAAATTATTTTGGAGCAGTGAAGAACTGGGTAGATCTTCAAGAGAAGTATGCATGTTATTATGGCGTTGTGGATTATCATGCGATGACCATGCCATATGATGTGAAGAAGTTAAGGAATAATACATGGGAATTGATATATAATCTAATGGCTGTAGGAATTAAGCCAGAGAATTTATTCATACAGTCTTTGGTTCCGGAGCATGCAGAATTATGTTGGATATTCAATTGTTTTTGTTCTGTAGGTCATTTATCGAGAATGACTCAGTTCAAGGATAAGGGAAAAGATAGCGAAGAGAAGTCTAAGGATTCGTTCGTGAGTGCGGGTTTATTTGATTATCCGGTATTGCAGGCTGCAGATATTCTGATATATAAGGCGGACTATGTGCCAGTGGGTAAGGATCAGGATCAGCATCTGGAATTGTCGAGAGCAATAGCAGGAAGGTTTAACCATATAGTAGGGAAGGAGTATTTTGTGATGCCAGAGACTTTACACAGTGAGACACCAAAGATTCAGTCTACAGCTGATCCGTCAAGGAAGATGAGTAAGTCAGCGGGAGAGAAGCATTATATTAACGTGTTCGCAGAGGAAGCAAGGATACGTAAGCAGATTCGTTCTGCGGTGACGGATCAAGGTGGAGAATCAGGAGAGATGAGTGCGGGTGTGGAGAATTTGTTTACCTTATTGAAGTCTGCGGGAAGGGAAGATGATTATCAATCTCTTATGAAAGATTTTGAAGCGGGAACATTGAAGTATGTGGACTTAAAAGATGCTACGGCCGAGGGTCTTATTGCCTTGTCTTTAGCTTTCACGGAAAAAAGAAATGAAATTACAGCTGATAAAAGAGCGATAAAATATCAGATCAAGCAATCTAGTGAGGAGATCAGAAAGATCGCAAAAGAAACGGTAAGAGAAGTAAAAGATTTAGTAGGATTATTAAATGTAAAGTAAAGATGCTAGCAAGAGAATTTTCAGATCAAGACCTAGATAGACTAGTCGATCTATTCAATGCATACAGAGTTTTCTACAAGAAAGCATCTGATTTGCAAGCCGCTCGAGAATTCATAACACAAAGACTAGAAAAAGAAGATTCGAAAATCTACGTGTGTGAAGACAATGAAGGAAAAATCATAGGTTTCACTCAACTCTATCCTTTGTTTTCCTCCACAAGAATGAAAAAGCTTTGGCTTCTTAATGACTTATTCGTTGATGAAAACGGTAGAGGTCAAGGTGCATCAAAATTGTTAATTGACAAGGCAAAAGAGTTGGCTAAAAGCACAGATGCATGCGGTGTAATGCTGGAAACAGGAAAGACGAATCACATAGGAAACAACTTATATCCAAGAACTGGCTTTGTAAAAAACGAAGGCTCTAATTTCTATGAGTGGAGTGTGTAGGGGGAATTACATGCGCTATTAACCTTTCCATCTTAGTTTCCTCTCCAATTATTATTGATTATAACTTTCATCAGGTGGAACTTCTGAATTAGTCAAAATGGTATAACTTAGTATTAACGTTAAACTTGAATTATGCTTGATACTTTAAAATCAATCTTTGCGGGAATACTTGCTTCACCTTTTATATTAGTATTTACAATGGGGATTGGAATAGCAGGTGGAATAAATCTTCATTTTTTGCTAGTTTCTGTAATTGTCACGAACATTGCTGGTATAATCCTAAATAAAGATTCTTCTTATTTCTTTAATATTGGTCCAGGAATAGTAGCGTTTTTGTTTGTGATGAGAGAATCAATTGGGATAGAAAGTGGGTTACTACAAACGTTTATAATTTTTTTTATTCCGGCCTTGGCTTTTACTATTTTATCTTTCTTTCCTTTAAAATTTCCTTTAATCCCAAAGCGTGCTATTGCTATTCTTGCTTTTGGTACCGGAGTTGTTGTAATCTTGAAACAACTTCCTTATGCCTTTGCATATGGCGGGATGCAGGAAGAACTCGCTTATACAAATGAAGAAATTTCCTTTTTTAGTGCAAGCAATATAGATAATTGGATACAACTCTTCCTTGCATTATTAATTCCCATCTCAGCACTTATTGGTTTGAAATTTAAAAAGAGTTATATTGCTTTAATATCTACCTGCTTATTTGTTTTTGCACTTGCTTACCTTTTAGGATATGATACAAGCCCAGTAAATATTAGCGAGTTATCATTCAGTGAACCATTTAAACTTTCTTGGACATTTGATTCTGAATTGATTTTTGCAGCGATAATAAATGGATTGACTTTAAGCATTATAATGTTAGTTAGTTTTTGGGGAGATTTTTCAACACTTGAAAGTGATAAAATTCCTAAAGATGATTCAATAAAAAAATCATTAAGAACGGTTGGAATTGGTAACTTGATAAGCGGATTGTTTGGTGCTATGCCCACAAATATTTCTTTGATTGAATCATATATTATAAAGCTGTTTGGAGGAAAAAAGTGGATTAGTAAAGTCCCTATAATTTTGATTCTTATCATTATTGCATGTATTAAAATTCCCGATTTCAATGTGCCATTATTTGCTTTCGCTGGTATTCTAATTTATGTGGGGATTCTACTTATCATACGATCTTGGGAAATTCTCAAAGAACTGCATTGGATTGATTATATTTTTACTTTTATTATCGGCTTAAGCTTCGTCCTTACAGATTATATGATTGGTTTTGTCCTAGCAATGATTTATGCCTTAATATTCTTCTTAGTAAAATACTTGATAGATAGAAATAAAGGGGAAAGTACTATTGTTTAGATTGTTTATAGTGTCTGAATCAGGATTTAGTAATTAGAGAAATATGGCATTACTGAAAAAGAAGAAGTTAAAGGCCAGTAAATTAAAGTCTATTTTGACACATATATAAATTCTTTTTGGCTTGAATTCCCTAATGTCGAAGACTTGAATTTAAAGGTTTTGTAGCCTAAAGATGCAGAATCAATTATAAGACAAGCATTAAAAGAAGGCTGGAACCCTGAAATGAGAGATAGTTAAATGGTTTTTAATTTGATAAATGATAAGATAAGTAAGATGTGATTTTTTCTTTTTGGGCTCGGGGCCCAAAGATCATGGTACTTGGTATCTTGCAGAATAGATTTCACAGAGTTTCTGTTACATTATGTTTTCCATATAATATTGGTTAGTCTACAGGCTTAAATGTCATATTTTACCTTAATATATAATAGAAACATTATTTCTACAGAGTACATATTATTGAAGATAACGTTCAATTTGCTTGAAATTCTGAAAAATCGATTTCATTTGTAAAGAACCTATTTGTTTTTTTTAATTTCCTGGAAAAATCTATAAAATGATATAGAAAGTGGATCACTATCCTTGAATGTTTCCTGGTCATATAAATACAATGCTAAAAATGTTTCAATAAAAGGGTCCTTGTTAGAAATGAAAACTTGAGGTAGTGAAATTTCTTCAAATAAAGTTATATAATGTAAATCAATGGTTAATTCTAGTTCTTTGGCATGAGTTATTAGGCATTGTAATATAAATTTATAGAAAGGAATAAAATAAAGATCAAAATCTATCTTATCAAGGTCGGTACATATCATTTCTGTTGCCCCAATGGAGGCTAAAGAATAATCATAATAGAAATCCATTTCCAACAGGTCGGATATAACTAGATTAG
>CAZSKA010000050.1:0-18121 GCA_964607315.1 uncultured Saprospiraceae bacterium
AGTCAATACTAGACCATGAAACAGCAGGCCAACAATCATTTAATTGCCAATACAACGTCCCCATATTATATGGCTTTGCTCTTCGTTGTGCTTCTATTCCCATTACGATACCGTTTGCTTGCACCAGCTGACTTAGGTACACATAATCTTCATCATTTTGTGGAACTGGGTAATCACGTTCCATGTAATTTTTGATAATGGAATATCCTCTTGGATGTTTTTGATGCGTGTCAAAAGCCTTTGTTTTTAAGGAGGTTGAACTGTTGCCATTAATATATTGAATGGTCTGATAGCTAGGAAAAGACTGGAAGCCAAACTCGCTCATGAATCGAGGTACATTTTCAATCAAATGTTCGAACGGATATTCATCATGCCAAATCCACCAATCATGCGCATCACCTTCCATTTTATATTGCGGATTTCCTCTCCCAAATCTGGGTGAACTCTCCCAGTAATCTATGTCACTGTGATGTTCATTCACCAATTGAGGTAACAATTGGTCGAACAACTTCAGATAATTATTCCATATCTCTTCTTTCTCCTTTTCTCCCCTATTTGCTTGCCATCCCCATCGATGCCAGCCTTCGCTATTTTCATTATTTCCGCACCACAGGGCAATAGAACTATGATTCCTTAATCTCTTGATTTGCTCTTCAGCTTCTAACTTCACATTCTCCAAAAAAGCATCATCTCCAGGATACATCGCACACGCAAACATAAAATCTTGCCATACCATTATTCCCTTCTCATCACATAATTCATAGAATTCATCTCGCTCATATATACCTCCACCCCACACTCTCAACATATTCATGTTTGCCGAAAGCACATCATCAATCAATTGCTCATAATCCTCCATCGAAACCTCACTCTGGAACACATGCTGAGGAATATAATTCGCCCCTTTTGCATAAATTGGTCTCCCATTCACCTCAAAATAGAATGTTTCTCCATCCTTATCTTTCTCTGTAATCAATTCCATCGTCCGCAAACCCTTTCTAAGCTCATATTCATCGAGCATTTCACCATTACTACTATATATCACTATTCGAATATCATATAAATAAGGTTCGCCCATAGTATGTGGCCACCATCTCTTTGGATTCGTAATGCTGAAAGGGATGGAAAACATTTCTGTGTGGGCTTCATGCGCTTGCGATACTTCTAGTTCACCATTGACATAAACCTCCACGAGCACTCTTTCCTTTAATTCTGACTTAATCTCTATATCGGCTTGCATCCGCGCAAGTGTCTCATCTAATGATATTTGCTTTATATATACATCATCTATCTTTAGATCATCCCATGTAACAAGCTCTACATCATCTGATATTCCTACCGTAGTCAATGTAGGTCCCCAATCCCAACCGTAATGAAATTGTGGCTTTCTCGTGAAGACTCGATGTTCAACGGGCAATTTATAAGGAAGTTTATCCATTTCTACCTGTTCTTTTTGAGAGGGATTTTCAAAAAGGATGTAGAGTTCATTTTCCGCTTTTAGCTTGTCACTTACATCAATTTCATAGCTTCGAAATGCATTATTTGTTGTCAAAATTTCTTGCCCGTTCAAGGTCACTTTAGCATACGTGTCTAAGCAATTAAATTTTATCTCTAGGTGTTTTTTCGATAAGAGTTCTTCATCAACATTGAATGTTGTTTTGTATTCCCAATCATTTTCTGCTATCCATTGTACGTCGAGTTCATTATTGGCAACAAAAGGATCAGGGATTACGCCTAAACGAAATAAATCCATATGAACCTCACCAGGTACATTTGCATCATACCAATTCGTTTCTTCGGTGTGTTTGAATTGCCAGTTTTCATGTAATTTAGTAATTCTGATGTTCTTTTCTTGCGAGGAACAAGAGCACAAAGTAATGGATAGCAGGATGAGGAGAAAAATTTTAGAAGAGAGAGAGGATTTATCCATTTTGAATGAATTTTACGAGCGCTTTGATTTTGTCAGGATCTGAGAAAGCGAGAAAGGATTCTGAAAAATGTTTGCTGCTATTCATAGGAATGCGAGTGTGGTGTATTTGCGGGATTAATGTTGTTAATGAAGCATGGATTTCATGGAAGCCTGCTTCTTTAAATAAACCAACATTAGACAAATCCATGCCACCTCCGGGAAGAATTTTGATTTTGTCTGCTGCTAATTCCTTTAGTTTTATAAGAACTTCCAATCCATTTTCAGCACTAGTTTCCTGTCCAGATGTCAAGATTCTATTAGCTCCTATTCCTATCAATTGTTCCATTGCCACAAAAGGATCTGGCGTCCAGTCAAATGCTCGATGAAATGTAAATTCCATATTGCCTGCAAGATCAATCAACTCCTGCGTTCGCGCCACATCTATCGTTTGATCTTCATTCAGCACTCCAGATACGATCCCTTCACATCCTAACTCCTTGCACAATGCCACATTATGCTTCATAATTTCAAATTCCGCATTAGAGTAACAAAAATTGCCACTTCTTGGACGAATTAAAACAAACACATCAATCGACAAATCAGTCTTCACTTTCTTTAAAAGACCATAATTGGGCGTAAGCCCGCCTAAAGAAAGTTCGCTACATAATTCTATTCGCTGAGCACCTCCATCTTCTGCATTTTTGGCTGAAGCATAAGAATTCGCACAAATTTCTAGCAGCATACTATTCTATAATTATTTCGTCAATAAATGTCCATGCTTTATTTCCCGCACCCTGAAAACCTTTGGGTATAAACCCAAAATTAGGAACTTTTAATCTTATCATTTTCGCTTCTATTCCAGAAAACTCTAATTTCACATCTTTAATCAAGTCATCACTTTCATCCACCTCAAATGTCTGAAATGCTCCATCATCAAAGCTGACCATAATCTGCTTAGGTGCATAAATCCATTGCCCATTTGCATTATATAATCGTGTCCGAATAGTCTCTATTTCTGTGGAATTCTGAAGGTCAATATCAATAATCAAATCTTCTCCCCAAAAACCCAGCCATTCCTTGTCTCCATATCGAGAATCACTTCCTTTTATTCCATTAATCAAACCTTTTTTTCCACTTCCTGTATACGACTTATGCGGTTCTATATTCAGGCTAATTTTACTTCCCATGGCTTTATGAACTAGAATTTCTTGGGTGAACTCTCTGCCTAATTGGATCTTTGAATCGAAAACGGCAGCTTTTATTAAGGCATTCTCCTGAATAGCAATAGGTGAATCATAGCTTTCAGAATTTAGATCCGGCGAACTTCCGTCTAATGTGTATCGAATTACTTTTCCTTTAGTCAGCGTGGAAAGATGATATTTCATGTCATGTTCTTCTGCGGTTAATTCTCCTGAAATCTCATACAAGTGATTAGCATAATTAATATCAAGAACAGATAATCTTTGATTAAAGTGTTCTACTCGTTCTACAAAATCAGCATAATCACGTGCATCTTTATTTGACCAAACTACTTCACTCATGGCAAGAATTCTAGGGAAAATCATGTATTCCACTTTGTCTTCATCCTTCATATATTCCGTCCAAAGATTACCTTGAGCACCAATGATATACTGTTCTTCTTCTTCACTCAAGCCTTCCGGAACTGGATCAAAAGCATACACTTTTTCCAACGGCAAATAACCACCTATGGCAAGCGGCTCGTCTTTATGAACACTCTGATAATAATCGAAATAACAATGCGAGGTGGGACTCATGACAACTTCATGTTTACTCTTTGCCGCTTCTATTCCTCCATTCATTCCTCTCCACGACATCAACATGGCATTAGGTGCTAATCCACCTTCTAATATCTCATCCCAACCTATAATTTTTCTCCCTTTGCTGTTTACATATTTTTCTATCCTTGTGATGAAATAACTTTGCAAGCCATGTTCATCAATCAAACCTTCTTTACGAATAAGGTCTTGACAGAATGCGCTTGATTCCCATTGCGTTTTAGGAGCTTCATCTCCTCCTATATGTATAACCTCACTGGGGAATAAATCCATGACTTCATCAAGGACATTCTGGAGAAAAATGAAGGTAGAATCATTCGGACAAAATACATCATCAAAAACACCCCATTTCTTGGCAACGTCTATTTGTTTTCCGCTACAGCCTAATTCTGGATATGCTGCAATTACAGCTGTGGAATGCCCGGGCATTTCTATTTCAGGAATGATGGTAATTTGTTTCTTCTTAGCATACTCCACTATTTCCTTAATCTCATCTTGCCTGTAATAGCCTCCATATTTTTCTCCGTCATAAGTCTGAGGTGTATCATTATAATGACCAATTAAAGTCTCTTTTCTGAAAGAAGAAATGCTATTCAGTTTTGGGTATTTTTTTATCTCGATTCGCCAACCTTGATCATCTGTCAAATGCCAATGAAAGGTGTTCATTTTCATCATGGCAAGTATATCAATATACTTTTTGATAAATTCCACTGGAAACATATGACGTGAAACATCAAGATGCATTCCTCGGTATGAAAAACGCGGTGAATCTTCTATCTCTACACATGGCAACACAATCGCCAAAGACTCTGATCTTTCTTTCTCAAAATATGGAGGCAATATCTGTCTGAAAGACTGCACTGCATAGAAAGCACCTTCCTCAGAAGAAGCTTTTATAACAATTTCCTTAGTCGTAATAGATAATTGATATCCTTCCTTTTCAATGGAAGAATCCTTTATAAATGAAATTACTTTGCTTTGATTTTCCTCGTTCTTCTTACCAGGAAAAACATGAGATAAGATATCTTTTAAAGCATTTACAGCTTCATTAAATCCTTCCTCAAATTTTATGATTGGCATCTCATTCAGAACAAATTGACCTGCCTTTTTTTCAAGCTTTTGTGGCTTAGGGATGATATTTATTTCTTCTACACTTATTTGATTTTTACTACAACTTGCGAAAAGAAAAACACTAAAAAACAACCTTAGTAAAACTTTGACAGACATTTATTTATATTTGGAAGGTATATCATTAAAAGTGATAGAAAATAGTATCAAAATCTCTTTAAATGTTATAAAAAAACCTACAGATATAAATGTAGGGAATCCTAGTTAAAATGACGATTAAATCGACTTGCCTTTTTTTTATTTTAGTCTTCTTTGCTTGTTGCAAAAAAGCTGTAGTTCCTGTTGCTGAGAAGGACAAGGAATTAATCCATTATGTAAATCCATTCATTGGGACAGGTGGACATGGACATACCTACCCTGGCGCAAGCTTACCTTTTGGTATGATGCAACTCAGTCCTGACACTCGATTAGATGGTTGGGATGGATGTTCTGGGTATCATTTTTCTGATAATTTCATCTACGGTTTTTCACATACTCATCTGAGTGGAACCGGTGTTAGCGACTATGGCGACATCTTACTTATGCCAACAAATGAAGTGAATTTCAACAATGGAAGTGATGGAAATCGAGGATATAGAGCGCCGTTTTCTCACGAGAAAGAACAGGCATCACCAGGTTATTACAAGGTACATCTAGATCGTACAGATATAGATGTAGAATTAACAACATCATTGCGAAGTGGTATCCATAAATACCAATTCCCCTCTTCTGAAAAGCAAATCATTATCTTGGATTTAGAGCATAGAGATCAATTACTTTCTGGTGAAATCAAGCAACTATCTTCCACTGAAATCAGTGGTCACAGACATTCTAAAGCATGGGCAGAGGACCAGAGGTTATTTTACCACATCAGCTTATCTCATCCCATTAAGGCCGGAAATTCTTTTTGGGTTAAACCCAAAAATGAAGAAAAGAAAATAGCATTCGAATTAAACAATCCAACCAATGAAGCAGTTACTATCAAGATTGGTATTTCAGCGGTTGATGCGGATGGAGCGAAGCGTAATCTAGAAGAGGAAATTGGGGCAAAAGATTTTAAAACAGTGAAGGAGGAAGCAGAGGAAACTTGGGAAAAACAACTAGAAAAAATCATTATAGAGAGTCCAGATGAAGATTACAAAACCATCTTTTATTCCTCTATGTATCACGTCTCACTTGCGCCGAATCTTTATCACGATGTTGATGGCCGCTACAGAGGAATGGATCTACAAATTCACCAAACCAAAGACTTTGATTACTATACAGTCTTCTCACTATGGGATACTTACAGGGCTGCACATCCACTTTACACGATTATAGAACCGGATAGAACAAATGATTTTATAAACACTTTTCTTGCAAAACAAAAGGAAGGAGGAATCTTACCGATATGGGATTTATCGGCTAATTATACCGGATGCATGATTGGCTACCACGCCATTCCAGTTATCTCCGATGCTTACATGAAAGGCATACGAGATTATGATGTTAATGCTGCATTAGAAGCGATGGTTAATAGTGCATCTCAGGATAAACTTGGTTTAGAATCGTATAAAAACTTTGGGTTCATCCCCATAGAAAAAGAAAGTGAATCGGTCTCCAAAACCCTCGAATACTCTTATGATGACTGGACTATTGCACAGATGGCAAAGGACATGAACAAAGAAGATATTTATAAAGAATACAGTGAGAGAGCACAGTATTATAAGAACATCTACGACCCGCAATCCAAATTCATGCGTGGAAGATTTCGTAATGCTTGGTTCACTCCATTTGATCCTTATGAAGTAAATTTCAACTATACAGAAGCGAACGCATGGCAATACAGTTATTACGTACCTCAAGACGTCAGTGGTTTTATTGATTTGATGGGAGGAAAGGAAAATTTAGCACAGCAATTAGATCAATTGTTTACTGCTAAGGATAAAACATCGGGTCGAAACCAAGCTGATATTACAGGTTTGATTGGTCAATATGCGCATGGTAATGAGCCAAGTCATCATATCGCTTATTTGTATAATTTCGTGAATCAGCCTTATAAAACACAGGAAAAAGTACACGAAATCTTGACAAAACTATATACGAATGAACCTGATGGAATATCGGGTAATGAAGATTGTGGTCAAATGAGTGCTTGGTATGTGTTTAGTTCCTTAGGATTTTATCCAGTCACACCAGGATCAAACGAATATATCATAGGAACACCATTATTCGAAAGAGCCAGCATTCAGTTAGAAAATGGGAATACTTTCACCATTTCAGCTCCTCATGTTAGTGCTGAAAATAAGTATATACAGAGCGTAACATGGAATGGTAAATCTCTAGAAAAATCTTTTATAAATCATATGTATATGATGAAAGGTGGACATCTGGAATTTACAATGACAAACAAGCCAACTGAATGGGCAAGCAAGGAAGGAAATGAACCTTTAACTTCGATAAAGGACCATAAAATCATCACGCCACCATTCATAGAAAAAGGTGAAATCGCATTCAAGAAAAACACAGAAATAGTTCTTGCTTGTAATACCGCAAATGCCGACATCTACTACAATTACCAAGATAAAGGATATACAAAATACACCAGTCCAATAGCCATTTCAGAAGCGGGAACACTTCAGGTTTATTCCGCATACCAAGGCGAAAAAAGTCCTGTTGTCAAGACTTCTTTTCATAAAATCGATCCCAACTTATCAATTGATTTAGCGACTGAATATGCAAATCAATACAATGGAGGTGGTGATCATGCATTGATAGATGGTATTTTAGGTGCAGCAGATTTTAGAACGGGAACATGGCAGGGATATTTTGACACTGATTTGATAGCGACTATTGATTTAGGAAAGGTTAAAGAAATTGATAGTATAAAAGTCAATTTCCTAAAGGATCAAAGGTCATGGATTTTCTTTCCAACAAAGGTGAACTTCATGGTTTCTCAAGATGGTAAATCGTATAAAAAAATCACTTCTATAGATTTTGAAGACATTACGCAAGAAGAGGTTGTAGAAATAGAAACTATAAAAGTACCTGTGAGAGGGAAATATAGATACGTGAAGACAATTGCAGAAACACTTGGCGATCTACCTGAATGGCATTTGGGCCATAAGCACGACGGAAAAAGCTGGTTATTCGTGGATGAAATTACAATAATAGAGAAATGACAGAAAAACAAAAATCTTACAGGAGTTCCTTTATATTATTAACTGTATTGTTCTTTCTATGGGGATTTATTACGGTATTAGTTGACTCCCTTATTCCTCGACTCAGAGAATTATTCACCTTATCCTATTTTCAAGCGGGAATGGTTCAATTTGCTTTTT
Source organism: uncultured Saprospiraceae bacterium (assembly GCA_964607315.1). Taxonomy (GTDB): domain Bacteria; phylum Bacteroidota; class Bacteroidia; order Chitinophagales; family Saprospiraceae; genus JAHDFB01. Next base: position 8,133 of record CAZSKA010000050.1, read on the forward strand.
TTGGGGCATTCTTTTTATTGTCGATTCCAGCGAGTTTCATCTTATCCAAAACGGGTTATAAACGTGGGATAATTCTAGGACTTTTCACCATGGCTATTGGGTGTTTCTTGTTCTATCCTGCCGCCTCTTATCGTGAATTTGGAATTTTCATGCTCGCTTATTTCATATTAGCGGGAGGGATAACCATTCTACAAGTGGCTGCAAATCCATATGTTGCTGTTCTAGGAAGTGAAGACGGTGCTTCGAGTAGATTGAATTTATCGCAGGCTTTTAATTCACTAGGAACAGCTATTGCACCTGTTGTGGGAGCTGCCTTTATACTGAGTGATACCATAAAAACAAAAACGGAAATTTCAGCACTTGGTGATGGTGCAAGAGAAACATATCTCGCATCAGAAGCAGCTGCAGTACAAACACCATTTCTATATCTAGCAACATTCATTATTTTGATTGCGGTATTCTTCTTTTTCATAAAGTTACCTAAGCTGATTTCTGATTCTTCTACAGGAACATATGCTGATACATTTAAGCAGAAGAATCTGATGTTTGGAGTGTTAGGAATATTCTTCTATGTGGGAGCTGAAGTGGCGATAGGAAGTTATTTGGTTAACTACTTTTTAGATATGAATATTCCAAGTTTGATAGAAAGTAATGGCTTCATGAAATCTATTGCGGAAAGGATTTTGAATTCGGGATTAGCAGAAAATGACAGCAAGGCAATAGTAGGCGTTTTCGTCACTTTTTATTGGTCTGGTGCTATGATTGGTCGATTCATTGGTTCTTGGTTAACGAAAATAATAAAACCGGGAAGGGTCTTACAGATCTTCGCAAGTATAGCTATCTTATTAATTATCATTTCCATTAACACAACAGGTTTATTGTCTATGTGGACAATATTAGGAGTGGGATTATTTAATTCGATCATGTTCCCTACTATTTTCACATTAGCTATTGATGGTATTGGTGGGTTGAAACCCAAAGGGTCTGGTTTGTTATGTACGGCAATAGTAGGTGGAGCAATCATTCCGCCGTTGTTTGGTAAAGCAACTGATTTGATGGGATTCAAGGTAGCTTTGATCTTGGTGATCTGTTGTTATGTGTATATTTTATGGTATGGTTTTAAAAATGCGAGAAGAGCACTGAACGTATGAAAAGAAGAAAATTTATAGAAAAGACAACACTGGCAAGTGTGGGAATTACAGCTGGTGCAATTATAGCATCCTGCCAAAATAATTCTGATGCTCATTCGGAAACGCAAAGTAACCAGCATAAAAAATCAACTGATAAAGTGATGCCTATTGCTATTTGCACTTGGGGGTTTACAAAGGCAATTGAAACTGCAGGCAAAGCTCTAGCCACGGGTAAAGATGCATTAGATTCAGTTATGAAAGGGGTTGCCGTTGAAGAAGAAAATATATCGAATAATACAGTAGGCAAAGGAGGAAAACCCGACAGAGAAGGGAATGTTACGTTGGATGCATGTGTGATGAATCCTGCTGGAGATTGTGGTTCAGTAGTATGTGTACGTGATATTGTTCATGTTGCCGCACTCGCAAGAAAGGTAATGGAAGATACGCCACACGTGATGTTAGCGGGAGAAGGAGCTACTGATTTCGCTTTAAAAAACGGATTCAAAAAAGAAAACTTGTTGACGGAAGAGTCGAGGGTAAACTGGGAAGAATGGAAGAAATCTTCAGAATATCAACCGATTATCAATATTGAGAATCACGACACTATAGGCATGTTAGCAATTGATTCGAAAGGTGATATTGCGGGTGCATGTACTACATCAGGCCTTGGATATAAGATGAAGGGACGTGTGGGAGATTCGCCTATTATAGGGGCTGGATTATATTTGGATAATGAGGTAGGTGGAGCAGTTGCTACGGGATTAGGAGAAGCTGTGATGAAGAGTGTAGGGAGTTTTTTAATCGTGGAATTGATGCGAAATGGGAAGAGTCCACAGGCTGCATGCGAGGAAGCGGTTAATAGAATCGTGAAAAAAAATAAGAACTATAAAGATTTCCAAGTGGCATTTATTGCCATGAATAAAGCTGGTGAAGTCGGGGCTTTCTGTATCCAAAAAGGATTTAGTTACATGAAATATCAAGAGGAGAAAAACGATCGACATGAAGCGGGCTATGTTGTGGGTTAGATATAGAGTTATAATAAAAGTATTTTTTTAATAACATCTGATTATCAGCGGATCGTTTATAATGAGTGGTGAAATTTAGCCTGCATGAAAGACACTCACATTATTGAACACTGTGTTTGTATTTTTTTATAATTTCTGCAATGCCATTAAGTATAACTTCTTTTAGGTATTCTTCAAAGTCATTAGAAATAAACACACCATACTCTTTACTTTCTTTGTAGATTATTTCTCTCAGTTTATATTCTTTCCCATCATTAAAATCTCCATGAATATCTGCTACATATCCTTTTGCAAATGACGTATTATGAGTAAAGTCATTTCTTACTGAGTACAAGTATTTTTCTTTCTGTAAATAATCTAAATCACCATCAATATATTCACCAACCAATTTTGCAATAGAATCAAAATTATCAGTAATTCTTATTTTATTCAGTAGTTGTTCTCTGATGTCAGTGGAAATTATTTCTCTTAAAAATCTAAAAAATGAATTTTTCACACCATATATTTTATTATATCCTTCGTATAATTTTTTAGAAAAAAGAATCTTATCACTTTCTTCAATCTCAGAAATTATATTCATTCTCTCTTCTTCTTTTTTTGTTGATATCAACCAACTATTAAATGGGTGTCTACTATCAGGTTGCCCCAATTGATCAAAACATGTTAGTCTTAAATATGTAATTAAAGGAGGATACATATATCTTTTCATTATTACCCCTTTTTCATTATTCATTTCAGTTTTCATGTGTTCCGTCAATTCAATTCTTTCATGAACTTCTATTAAAATTCTTAATCTTGATTTTTTCCAATGGTCCTTGTCAGGGTTTTTATTTTGTTTCGCATCAAGTTCATTACAAATTTCTTTAAAATAATCTAAGCACTCTTCTAATGTTATCCAACTAGAAATAGATCTATGGAGCTTTTCGATAATATTTTGGTAGGAATTGAAAGTATTCATTTTATTTTTTCCTAGTGTACAACATATAAATAACTAGATGTTATAATAATCGAACTTATTTTAATAACTTTTCAAAACATCGACTATTATCCATCCCTTTATACTGACCATAATTGGCAATCAATTGGAAGTCATTTTTCTTATACAAAGAAATAGCTTCCTTTTGTCGAAGTCCAGTTTCTAGAATCACTCGTTTAAATCCCAGTTCACCTGACCATTTTTCAAGTTCTGATAGAATCATAGATGCTATCCCTTTTCCTCTAAAGGAAGCGAGAGTAAACATTCTTTTAACTTCCATGGTAGATTCGTTGAATTGCTTAATTGCACCACAAGCGACTGCTTGATCACCTTCCATTGCTAGAACCACATATTTTATGTGTTCAATCCCATTAAACTGATTGTAAAAATCATGCTCATCTTGATCCGTAATCTTCAAGAAAGCATCTAATTTCTCAACTAACTGAATAAAGTCAGAATGGCTCGAATTAGTACGAATGATCTGCATAGAAAACCCCTTTGGGCGTAAGCCAAAACTTACAAGGCCTGAATTATATCATACTGAGTGATAATTGCTATGTCACCTTTCGCATCTTTCGTAAGAACAGCAGGCGTTTCCTTATTGATATAGCGATTCAATGACTTACAAGCCAATTCAGAATCAACGTAAGGAAATGCAGCACCCATAATCTTATCAATAGTTGCATCCGCATTTTTCATAGGACTATCCAAAATATAATTCAGCACAATTGCCTCTGTTACAGAACCTACCACTTCCCCACTCTCCATTACTGGCAACTGAGAAATGTCATTTTCTTTCATTATATCAAGAGCTTCCTTAACTTTCGTATCCTTAGACAACGATATAAAATCATTGACAGATTTCATGCGTACAAGATCTTTCACCTTCAATTCATCATCCAAAAACCCACGTTCTCTCATCCAATCATCATTATACACCTTTCCTACATATCGGCTCCCATGATCATGAAGAATGATCACAACTACATCTTCTGGAGTTAATTTATCTTTCAACTGGATTATTCCAGCAACAGCTGACCCCGCAGAATAACCCATCATTAACCCTTCTTCTTTCGCTAATCGACGTGTAAAAACAGCACCATCTTTATCTGAAACTTTTTCAAACAAATCAATGATGTCGAAATTAACATTTTTAGGAAGTATATCTTCTCCTATTCCTTCAGTTATATATGGATAAATTTCTTTCTCGTCAAAAACACCTGTTTCTTTGTATTTTTTGAACACACTTCCATAAGTGTCTATTCCCCATAACTTTACGTTAGGATTTTGTTCTTTAAGATACTTACCTGTACCACTAATCGTGCCACCTGTTCCTACTCCCACAACTAAATGCGTAATCTTCCCTTCTGTTTGCTTCCATAGTTCAGGACCTGTCGATTCATAATGAGCTTGGGTATTACTTAAATTATCGTACTGATTCAACCAGCAAGAATTAGGAATTTCTTTGGATAACTTTTCTGCAACACTATAATATGATCTTGGATCTGTAGGTTCTACATTGGTAGGACATACGATTACTTCAGCTCCCATTGATTTTAGGATATCAATCTTTTCTTTCGACTGTTTGTCAGAAGTAGTGAAAATACATTTATAACCTTTCACGACTGAGGCAAGTGCGATACCCATGCCCGTATTACCACTTGTACATTCTATGAATGTCCCACCGGGTTTTATACGACCATCTGCTATGGCATCTTCTACCATTTTCAGTCCCATTCTATCTTTAATAGAATGTCCAGGATTAAAGGATTCTACCTTGACGTAAATATCACAAGGGAGATCTTTCGTAATTTTATTTAACTTAACTAGAGGAGTATTTCCTATGGTCTCGAGAATGTTATTTTTAATATCCATTTATGTATCTAAATTGAACCTCAAAGATAAGATTCTTTTAGCAACACGGAACTTATGAGTGTACTTCCTTTTCTCTTTATTGTAAATACCTTGCTGATCAAGGCTATCGATACGAACTTGGCCTGATGCATGAATGATTTTACCATCACTTAGAATTATTCCTACGTGCGTGATACGTCCGGTCTCATTCTCAAAAAACGCTAAATCTCCTGGTTGTGCTGCATTCACAAAACCTATTAATTCGCCTTCTTCTACTTGTTGATAGGCATCTCTTGGCAATTTATAGCCTAATAAAGAGAAGACAAGTTGAGTAAACCCACTACAATCAATGCCAAAGATTGATCGTCCTCCCCATAGGTAAGGAGAATGAATAAATTTACGTACTATACGTTCTAGGAATTCTTCCGTTATTTCTGGCTCTTTTTGGGGAGATGTAACAGCGCCATTATACAGATATTTTTCATCATGGAGATACAGATGCATACCATCATAAAGCGGTAATCTGCTTCCCAGTAAAATAGGAAAAGCTTCTTTTGAGGAAGAAATCATACCTGCAACATCCATACTATAAACAGCATTTTCCTCATACTCATCACATTCCTCTTTGGTTATTCGAACGACATGTTTTGAATCGAGCCAACCTTCGTAAGCATCGTGACGACACCTAACCTTCATCCAAGAGTTATGTTTTTTTATGATAATTTCTAGGGTTTCCCCAAAAAGGAGTTGCGTAACCATCTCCTCTTTATCGGATGGCTTTCGTCTTATAGGTGCTACTGCAACTACACAAATTCCAAAAGGCAATTGGCCTCTTGCTATTTTTTTAGGATTTTTCCTCCTCTTACTCATTTAGCATATATGATTCAATAGTATTTAATACCATTTATACATTAACTGCATAAACTGTACCATTTTTATATATCTTATGAAATGAAAAGCTAATTTTTCCGTTCTTGCTTTGTACCTTTGCTGAAATTGTTTTTATGAATAGTCTAAGACTACTTGTTTGTCTCTTTTTTTTGCCCTTCTTAATGAATGCTCAAGACCCTGACTTTTCTCAACAATATTCCTCCCCTCTTAATCTTAATCCAGCACTTGCAGGTAACTTCAATGGTACATACAGAGTTGGCACAGTTTATAGAGATGCATGGAGAGTCGCAAGTCCTGTACCTCTTTCAACATATGTTTTTAATGGAGAATATAAATTTAAGCTAGGAGTTGAAAAAAAGAACAATGATTATGGAGCGGCTGGTTTAAAATTTTTCTCTGATAGAACTTCTATTATAGAACATAACACAAATGCAATTTCTGCATTTTTTGCTTTTCATAAATCACTAAGTGAATTCTCTAAAAGCTATCTAAGTATTGGTTTCGAAGCAGGAATTACCCAGAAAAATTTGAATTATGGCAGTTTGAATTTCGAAGATGAATTCAATGGAGTGAATGGATTTGAAGGATTTACACAAGAGGATTTGCAAGCAAATAATTTCGGATATGGTGATTATTCATTGGGTGTAAATTATGCAGGAGAGCTTGACTCTAAGAATAACATAAGTATAGGCTTCACAGCGAAGCATTTAAGTAATCCAAATGTGAGTTTTTGGCGAAATAGTGAGAGTCAAGACCCAGATTTAGTGATGGTAAATAGAGCGGGTATTTTATTTGGTTTTCAAGCAATTACGAGTCATGAATTAAGCTATCGATTAAGCTTAAGTCCTCGTATTATTTTTAAATCACAGGGTTCTTCCAATGCTCAATTATTTGGTGGATCTACTCTTCGTTATGATCTAAATACATTTAATAAAACGGCAGTACATGTAGGTGCATTTGCAAGAGTTTCAAATACTGTTGGTAGTTTTGAATTAGCCCATTTGACACCATTCTTTGGATTCGAGGTAAATAATGCATTGTTTGGTTTTTCTTATGACGTGAATATGCATGATGTACTTAATGCATATTCAGGTGTTGGAGTTTTAGAATTTTCTGTTAGTTATACAGGTGAGGTTATAGAAGACAGTGCATGGTGTCCAGAATTCTAGCTTAACTAATTCTGTAAACCCGCATTATGCAATAGAACTTCGTAATGTCTGTCCGGCAATCAAAACTTTGGAAGGCGGAAGAACTGCAAAGTCAGAGAAGTTATACCATTTAAAATTTAGAATGTCGGTAATAAATTCAAATTACAAATAGGTGAGTTCTACTTATAAAATTGAGGAATAGCTTAGATGCTTCGATATTTCCTTAGGAAGAAATCACGTATTTTAAGATAAATTTATCCTACAACAATACCAATTTAAGGTTAGAATAAAAAAAAGCCTTATTCTTTTCAAAATAAGGCTACATTCATTCTTCAAATATTACGATATGATGAGTCAAATATTAATCGACATACATTATCATCCTAATAATGAATATATATTCTAGACACAAAGTAAGAATAAATAGTTTCTTTCGTGAAAACTTTAACACTAATCGGCACTTTTATATAACAATATGTATATTATTTGTTACAAAAGCCTCTTTTTTATATCTAAAAACGACTAGATTTTAGTCAAATCCTACAAATTCTTTGATAGAAAGTCCGTATCCATCAAGGGCAATACGTTTTTTAGGACTGTTAGTAAGTAATTTAATATTGGAAACACCGAGTTCTCTTAGAATTTGTGCACCTACACCAAAATCTCTTTGTACTTTAGACTTTAGAGGGTCATTAGTGGGGTCATTATCAATTTCTCTTAATTTATTGATTATTGATTCTCCTTTTTCACCATGTCTCATATATAAGAAAATCCCTCTTCCTTCCTTTTCTATTTTTTCAAGAGACTTTTCAACTAACTTGCCTCCTTCTCCAAATAAATGAGAAACGATATCTCCAGTTTCACTGCTTGAATGAACTCTAACAAGAACTTCTTCATCTGTAGATATATCGCCTTTAACGAGTGCGATATGTGTATCATTGGAAGTAACTTGAGTGAAGGCTATTGCTTTTAATTCTCCGTATTTAGAATTTAAAACTGTTTCAAATTCTTTCTTTACAATTCGCTCAGTATTCATCCTATAAGAAACAAGATCTTTAATAGTGATTAACTTAAGATCAAACTTCTTAGCGATAACAGCCAGTTCAGGCAATCTTGCCATACTTCCATCTTCATTTAGTATTTCAACTAAAACACCAGCAGGAAAAAACCCAGCCATCTTTGCAAGATCAACAGCAGCTTCAGTATGACCTGTTCTTCTAAGAACACCGCCTTCTTTAGCACGTAAAGGAAAAATATGTCCTGGTCTAGCAAAATCAGATGCAACAGTTGTTTTATTTGTTAATGCCTTTATTCCAGTTGCTCTATCATATGCAGAAATCCCAGTTGAACACCCCATCTTCAAATAATCAATGGAAACAGTAAAAGCTGTTTCGTGTAAAGCTGTATTATTATTAACCATGGGAGTTAATTCGAGTTTATCGGCTAAACTCTCTTTCACGGGTGTACATATCAAGCCTCTACCTTGAGATGCCATGAAATTAATTATTTCAGGTGTAATGCTTTCTGCGGCACATATAAAATCGCCTTCATTTTCTCTATCTTCATCATCTACCACAATAATAACTTCGCCTCTTTTGATGGCAGCTATTGCATCTGGAATAGAATCTAATTTTATTTGTTCGTCTACAGAAATCATTTAGTTATTTTAAAAGTTCTAACAATTTATTGTTAAGCAAGTTTCCAGCGATATGCCATTTATAATTATTTACCACAAAATTACGTGCATTTTTGCCTATTTCAACACATAATTCAGGATTATTCAACAAATAATTTATCTTTTCAATGAATTCATCCTCAGTTTTGGCAGTAAAAATCTCCTTTCCTTCTTCAGCATTAATGGCATCATTAACTTGTGGTGTAGTTATGCAAACTTTACCAAGAGCCATAGCTTCAAGAATTTTATTTTGTTGTCCTGCTCCTGAAAATATGGGTGCAACCATTAATTTACTTGAAGTATATGCATCTCTAATATCATTCATCCATCCTGAAACATCTACATTTTCACGAGCTAGTTTCTTTACTCTTTTATGTGGTCTGGCACCTGCAATTAGGATTTTATAATTTTCATTACTCTTTTCAAGAATATTTTCAACTAAGAATTCAGCTGCTAAAATATTAGGCAAATATCCCATATTGCCTACGAAACCAAGATCATATTTACGTTCACTCTTCCCTACTAGATCAGGATTGAAAAAATCTACATCTACCCCATTTCTCAAAATTTCCAAATTGTCAATCCCTTTGGATTCCAAATATTCTTTATCAGGTTTTGATATTATAAATTTCCTGTGAAATATACCGTCAACACATTTTTCTACTTTCAAAACCTTTTGGGCTTCAAGCCCAAAAATCTTTCGCATAAAATAAGACCTAAACTTCGACTCTCTTTGCATATTCAGGGACATCGCATCCATATAGTCAATGGCCATTGGCCCATTAAAATGTTCTACCATTTGGGCAATACGTATCAATTGGACATAAACTAGATCTGGCTTAATCTCCTTTAATAAGTCTGCTATTTTTCTTTTTATCCTGGGTTCATCATAATAATTGACTTGCATGGGTTTTGACCCAAATAAAAATTTAGGAATAGATTTTAGCAGGCGGAATTTTTTTTGAAGAATTATATGACTTTTCTGGACTAATTCATCTATGACCTCTTGGTCTTTTATTTTGATGTTATGATCAGAAAGCGAGACTAGATGTACTTCAAACTGAGTAACTAAAGCCTGTAATTGGTGATACAGTCTTAGTTTATCACCCTTTTCAATTGGATATGGAAATCGGGGACTAAGAACAACTAAAGTTGGCTTTGCACTCATAGGGCAAAACTAAACTATTTAGTCATCAAAATAGCCAAACTAATTACATAAAAGGAAAAGGAAAATATACTTATCTACTTATTCGCATCAACCAAAGAATTGGTTGGTTTATATTTCTTGAG
>CAZSKA010000051.1:0-17849 GCA_964607315.1 uncultured Saprospiraceae bacterium
TCGTATAATAATGTAAACAAGGCACTCCTGCTTCTTTAAGTTCTTGTGATTGAGCGATACACCATTCTATTCCTATCTCTATAACCGCATCTTTAGATTTAGCTTTTAATATTTCATTTGCCAAGTCATCTGGCATGTCAATAAAAAACCTTCTTGGAATAGAGTTAAGTTGATAACCTCTTGTAATTGGTTTAAGTCCCGGCACAATAGGAACATTAATCCCTTCTTTTCTACAAGCATCAACAAAAGCAAAATATCTCTTATTATCGAAAAACATTTGAGTTACTATATAATCTGCTCCCGCATCAATTTTTTGCTTCGTAAATCTTAAATCAACATCTAGATTTGGCGACTCAAAATGCTTTTCTGGATATCCAGCTACACCAATGCAAAAATCAGATTTCGAACCATTTTCAATAGAAGAATCAATGTAAACCCCATTATTCATATCGGTTATTTGATTGACTAAGTCAACTGCATATCTATGTCCATTAGGTTCAGGCACAAATTTATCTTCGAAATGTCGAGCATCTCCTCTTAAAGCGAGTACATTATCAATACCCAAAAACTTAAGATCGATTAAGGCATTCTCTGTTTCTTCCACAGAAAATCCACCACAGATTAAGTGAGGTACTGCATCAACACTATAACGGTGCATAATAGAAGCACATATTCCAACGGTTCCAGGTCTTTTCCGAATTGCTGTCTTCTCGTAATAACCACTCGGTCTTTGATTATAAACAAATTCCTCCCTATGATAGGTTACATCAATAAAAGGAGGTTTAAATTCCATCAAAGGATCTAAACAATTAAATATAGAATCGATACTTCCTCCCTTTAAAGGTGGTAATACCTCAAAAGACATTAAAGTCTCTCCTTTCGCTTTTTTAAAATGCTCTGTTACTTTCACCTTTATGTATTATGATTTTGTGATTAGTCCACAAATATATCATAATGTACAAATTTAAGAATTGAATTCACCTTTATTAATTCATACTTTTGTTATACAAGTCGCTAATTTACAGGACCTTTTGACAGAAAAATTAAAATTTGATAAAAAAAAGTAAAAAAGTAAAAAAAAGTGAAAATGACTAGAATAATTTGAATTCACCTATCGTATCATCGGTTTTTTACTCATATCACCAAATTTATGATATGTATTTTATAGTTTCAAAGGTTTTATGCACACTATTAAATGTTGTCAAGATTATAAAACATGAAATCTTTTTTTGAATTTTGCAGTTATATAAAAATAAAATCACGTTGGACTTTTGGGCTTAAAGCCCCAAAACGACAGATAAAATCATCAAATCAGCTTTTATAAATTTTAGAAAAAATAAATTTGATGTCGTTCAAATCTCTTAGCCTTAGCAATGGGCACAATTTAATCTGCCAAAAAACAAACTGGAACCTTTCTCCCGAACAACTTATAGAACATTCTTTACAGAAACAGCAAGGAATACTTTCAGATACGGGAGCTTTAGTTATCAAGACTGGAGAATTTACAGGCCGATCACCTAAAGATAAGTTCATTGTAAAAGATAATTTTACTAGTGATTCAGTAGATTGGAATGAAATAAATCAACCTATTACGGCACAAAATTATAATTCTATATATAATGATATGATATCATATGTAGAGAATAAAGAACTTTATGTTCAGGATGTTTTTGCTTGTGCAGACCCAAAATACAAACTGAACGTAAGAGTAATCGCTCAGTATCCTTGGAGTTGTCAATTTGCACATAATATGTTTCACAACCTAAAGGAAGAAGAATTAGAAGATTTCACTCAAGATTGGACAGTTTTATGTGTTCCTCAGTTTATGGCTGACGCCCAAAAACATGGTACGAGGCAACATAATTTCACTGTTGTGAATTTTGCTGAAAGAATGGTTTTGATAGGTGGTAGTGGTTATACTGGTGAAATTAAGAAAAGTATTTTTTCCGTTTTAAATTATTCACTTCCATTAAATGAAAATGTATTGCCAATGCATTGTTCCGCAAATGTTGGTAAAAATGGAGAAGCTGCTATTTTCTTTGGACTTTCTGGTACTGGTAAAACAACTCTTTCTACTGATGCTGAAAGAAAATTAATAGGAGATGACGAACACGGCTGGTCAAGTAACGGAGTGTTCAATTTTGAAGGTGGATGTTATGCAAAAACTATTGACCTAAGTAAAGATAAAGAACCAGAAATATACGGAGCAATCAAACAAGGCGCAATCCTTGAAAACATTGGGTTTAAACAAAATACTAATACCCCAGATTACTCCGACACTACAATTACGCAAAATACCCGAGTATCATATCCCATCCAACACATTGAAAACATCATGCAACCATCCAAAGGCGGACATCCTAAGAATATTTTCTTCTTATCGTGTGATGCCTTTGGGGTTTTACCTCCGCTTTCAAAACTAAACACCAACCAAGCAATGTACTATTTCTTGTTAGGTTATACTGCAAAAGTTGCAGGAACAGAAACAGGAGTAGTAGAACCTCAAATGACTTTCTCTTCATGTTTTGGAGCACCTTTCTTACCTCTAAAACCAATGCAATACGCTGAAATGTTAGGTAAGAAAATGGAAGAACATAATACAAATGTTTGGTTAGTAAATACAGGATGGATTGGTGGAGCTTACGGCATAGGTAACAGAATTAGCCTAAAATATACTAGATCTTTAATTCAAGCTGTACTTAATAATGAAATGGTAAATACCGAATTCATAACAGAACAATTTTTCGGTCTTGATATCCCAAATTCTTGTAGTAATGTTCCTTCTGAAATTTTAAATCCTTACAACAACTGGAAGGATAAGAAAGCATATGAAACAACAGCAAATAATCTATTAACTGCATTCAAAGAAAATTTTAGTGCAAATCATCAATTAAGCCAATTAGAATATAATCTATAATCATAGTTACATAATTGGTATAATTGTTGAACTTTAAGCTTTTAAAATAGCTAACATGAATGAAATTGTAACTCTGGATGAGTTCATTATCAAAAGACAGAAAGATTTTCAATACGCTACTGGTGAGTTAACTGGTTTACTAAGAGACATCGGTGTTGCTGCAAAAATCATTAATCGTGAAGTAAACAAGGCTGGCCTACTTAATATATTAGGTGTTGCGAAAGTTGAAAATGCTTCTGGAGATATCGTTCAGAAACTAGACATTTATGCCAACGAGAAACTAATTTCATGTTTGAAAAATAGTGGAGAGTGCTGTGGTCTTGCTTCAGAGGAGAATGAAGAATTCATTCCATTAGAAGGTATTGACGGAAATTCTGGAAAATATGTTGTTGTTTTTGATCCTCTTGATGGATCTTCTAACATAGATGTAAATGTATCAGTTGGTACTATTTTCGGAATCTATAGAAGAAAATCGAAAGTTACAGAACCTGTCAATAAAGAGGACTTCCTTCAAAAAGGATCTGATTTAGTAGCTGCAGGATATGTTTTATATGGAACTTCTACGTTATTAGTCTATTCTACAGGAAATGGTGTGAACGGTTTCACTCTTGATCCCACAATTGGTGAATTCTGTTTATCTCACAGAAACATTCAAATTCCAAATAGAGGAAATTATTACTCTGTCAATCAGGGATACTATTTGAAGTTTGATGTGGAGATGAGAAGATATATCGATTACTGTTGTGACATGAACTTAAGACTGAGATACATAGGATCTATGGCATCTGATATTCATAGAATCTTATTCCAAGGTGGAATTTTCCTTTATCCAAATACAAGAAAGTATCCACAAGGTAAGCTTAGACTTCTTTATGAATGCAACCCTCTTTCATTTATTGTAGAGCAGGCTGGAGGAAAAGCTATGAATTGTAAACTTGAAAGAATTCTTGACATTCCATTAAATCATATACATCAAAGAGTTACTATTGCAATAGGATCGCCGGATATGGTAGATGAAATGAAAAATTTCGTTGAAAGATATCTAGTTCCGCCAAAAAGTAAAGCAGAAGAAAAAGCTGCTAACGAAGCTAAATAGTATAATCTAATTCAGATTATTTTCTATTACTTATTATCCTTATCAAATGGATTGTTTTCTGCTTTTCTACGATCTGCAGCAGATTCTTTTTCGATAGGCTTTTCGATTTGCTTTTTCTTAAAGTCTCCTCGTTTCCAAGCCTTTATAAATTGCCTCCAAGCTAAAGGATCAAATATTCTTTGAGGTTTAAACTGACCGCTATATCTAAAATCTGAAGCTGTTTGTCCTAGAACTAACCTTCCAGCTTCTGTACCATCTGCTCGTAAGTTTTCACGTAACTGCGCAATTTTATCTTCTGAAAGATTTTCTTCTATAGCTTCTCTTTCTATGTCACTTACATCCATTGCTAAGAATTCTATTTCAAAATGCTTTCTACTTGGCCAAGGAAAAATCACAGTCTCTGGTAATAAGATCGTATCTTCACTCATTATCTGAACTATAGAATATAGATTCCTACTTAATGTATCTGGAATTTCAAACTCTACAGTCTGATAACCTATTCTAGAGAAAGTGACAACTTCACCTTGTAAAGCTGCAAATGAGAAAAATCCTTCTTGATCAGAAACGGCTCCTCTTCGGGTACCTTTTATAGCAACATTCGTATAAGGTAAAGGAATCATATCTCCAGTTTCATCTGCTGTAATTACTGCACCTGAAAACTGAATCACCTCTTGTTCTGCAATTGGCATTACTTGTGCGAAAGCTCCTAAAGAAAGGAGACTAAATAGCATAAAAAACAATAGGTTCTTACTCATACTTTTCGATTTATAGTTATCGAACGTCACTAAATTACTTATGTTCTGTTCTAAAAGCAAATTTTAACGAGAACTTAACTCAATATGATTAATCAGTGACTAATCCAGTGCAATCTTTAGTACTTCTGTCATATCGCTTACAAAATGAAACTGCACTCCTTTTATAAATTCTTTCTCTATTTTTTCCACATGCTTTTTGTTTTCAGAACAAAGCATGATATCTGTCAACCCTGCTCTTTTTGCCGCAAGAATCTTTTCTTTTATTCCTCCGACAGGTAAAACTTTCCCTCTTAATGTGATTTCACCAGTCATTGCCAATTTCTCTCGGATGGGTTTTCCAGTAAGTAAAGAAGTAATTGCTGACAACATTGTTATTCCTGCACTAGGTCCATCTTTAGGTATTGCTCCTTGGGGAACATGAATATGAATATCCTTAGTATTAATTTCTTCTATGGATAATCCTAACTTATCTGCATTACCTTTTATAAAGGACATAGCAGTAGTTGCAGACTCTTTCATCACATCACCTAAATTCCCGGTTAAGGTTAGTTTTCCCTTTCCTTTACTACCACTAGCTTCTATAAAAAGAATATCTCCACCTACTTGCGTCCATGCAAGTCCTACCGCAACACCCGGAACTTGTTGAGAACTATATATATCGTTTTCGTATAGGGTTGGCCCCAAAATGTCTTCCACGTCTGGCTCTTGTAGCTTAATATTATATTTCTCATCAAATGCCTTTCGTTTTGCTACTCCACGCATTACACCTGCAATTTTTCTGCTTAGGTTTCTTACTCCGCTTTCTCTTGTATAATGTTTGATTATATATTCCAATATCTCATCTGATAATTTCACATCTCCTTCTACTAATCCATGTTCCTCTAATTGCTTATCATACAAATGCTTTTTGGCGATCTGGATTTTCTCTTCTACACTGTAGCCTTCCAAGCTTATAATCTCCATTCTATCGCGCAAAGCAGGTTGAATGGTATTAAGTGAATTAGCTGTTGCTATGAATAAGACTTTACTTAAATCGTATTCTAGGTCAAGATAATTATCATGAAAACTATCATTTTGCTCTGGATCAAGTATTTCTAGAAAAGCAGACGAAGGATCTCCCCTGAAATTACTTCCTATCTTATCAATTTCATCTAGTATGAATACAGGGTTACTAGATTTTGCCTTTTTAATAGATTTTATTATTCTACCGGGCATCGCTCCTATATAGGTTTTTCTGTGACCTCTAAGCTCACTTTCGTCATGTAATCCACCAAGTGAAACTCTTACGAATTTTCTGTTTAATGCCTTACTTATTGACTTCCCTAACGAGGTCTTTCCTACACCAGGAGGTCCTACTAAGCATATGATGGGAGCCTTCATATTCCCTTTCAGTTTCAATACTGAAAGATGTTCAAGTATTCTCTTTTTGACTTCCGTTAAACCATAATGATCCTTATCTAATATAGCTTGAACTTCTTTTAAATCAAAGTTATCCTCTGTATATTCATTCCAAGGTAGATCAAGTATTAATTCAAGGTGGTTAAGTAACACAGAATATTCTGCAACTTGAGGATTTGTACGTTTCGCTCTTGCTAACTGCTTGTGAAACGCAACTCCTATTTCTTCTGGCCAATTCTTTTCACTTGCTCTTACCTCTAATGCCTCTATTTCCTCTTTATTGGGATTCTGACCTAACTCATCTTGAATGGTCTTTAGTTGTTGATTCAGAAGAAAATCTCTCTGTTGTTTATTTATATCACCTTGTACTTTCGATTCAATCTGCGATTTAACTTCTTGTAACTGTAATTCTTCATTTAATTTAGCTAAGATTCTTTCGGCTTTATTATGCAAGCTCGTTTGTTCTAGAATCTTCTGCTTCTCACCTACTGGTAAATTTAGATTACTCGAAATGAAATTAAAAAGGAAGTTGTTATCATCAATGTTATCTAAAACCATAGAAGCCTCTTTAGGAAGCTGTGGAGATAACTTTATAATTTTATGGGATATTTCGCGAATGCTAGTTGCTAATGCATTAAGTTGTACATCTACATCGTCATTTCCGTATATTAATGGATTTACATTTGCGACTAAATAGGGTTCCTTCTGCGCATAAGATAAGACCTCGAATCGCTCCAGTCCTTTCAAAATTACTGTTATAGAACCATCAGGCATTTTAATATTCTTTAAAATCCTTGCATATGCACCTATATTATATAATTCATCTTCCGAGGGATCTTCTATATCACTGTCAATTTGAGAAACTACCCCTATTATTTTGCCAGCTTTAGTTGCTGCTTTTATAGCTTCTTGCGACATTTTCCTACCTACTGTAATTGGTACAATTACACTGGGAAATAAAACGGTATTCCTTAATGCAAGGATAGGTATACTTTTTGCTAAATCATCAGGATTTATTTTTTCCGGATTATCATCTGGAATATTAAACATAGGGATCAAATCTCTATTTCCTGCAAGCTTTATTTTTTTATCAAACATCTCTTATCATTTTTTCATCCTACTATGGTCAAATTCTATTCCATTAATGTTATCAGCAGCTTTTCACGCCAAACTAACAATTTAGAACAAGATAATAAGACAAAAAGTCAGAGACTTTCAAAAAAGCATTGACAAAATTTGAAAAGAAATTCATAAAAATGACATGGAGAATAACCTATGTTTTATCTGAATACTTTCGACAAAATAAACTCAGAATATTCTATAATTACTTATTATAGTAGACTAGTTTTTTACGCCTTCTCCACTTCGGCTTCCTCTAAATCTATCACTTCATTCTCTTTTATGAGATCTTCTTCTACTTTCAGATTATTGATTATGAATTTCTGACGTTCAGGAGTATTCTTACCCATATAATATTTTAAGACCTCTTCTATTTTAGAGCCTTCTGGAAGAAACACAGGTTCTAGCTGAATATTTTCACCAATAAAATCACCAAATTCATCTGGAGAAATCTCACCTAATCCCTTAAATCGTGTAATCTCAGGTTTACCTCTTAATTTTTCTATTGCCTGTTGTTTTTCCGTTTCCGAATAACAATAGAAAGTTTTTTGTTTATCCCGAACACGGAATAGTGGCGTTGACAAAATATATAGATGTCCATTTTTAACAAGGTCTGGAAAAAACTGTAAGAAGAAGGTTAATAATAATAGTCTAATGTGCATTCCATCAACATCTGCATCTGTTGCAATTACTACTCTATTATATCTTAAATACTCTATCCCATCTTCAATATTTAGAGCATGTTGAAGTAGATTCAATTCTTCATTCTCATAGACTATTTTCTTTGTTAAACCATAACAATTCAATGGTTTACCACGCAAAGAAAATACTGCCTGCGTCATCACATCTCTCGCTTTCGTAATAGATCCACTTGCACTATCTCCCTCTGTAATAAATATAGTCGTGTTAAGTTTTTCTTCTTCTGTAACTTTCTTTTTCTTATCATCAAAATGAATTCTACAATCTCTCAATTTCTTATTATGAAGATTTGCTTTTTTCGCTCTTTGATTTGCCAGTTTTTTAATCCCTGCAATATCTTTTCTTTCCCGTTCACTTTGTTGTATTCTCTTTAGAAGAGCTTCTGCAGTATCAGGTGCTTTATGTAGATGATTACCTAGCTTTTCTTTTACAAATTCACTTACAAACGTTCTTACGGTTGGTAAGTCCGGACCCATATTAATAGACCCTAATTTTGTTTTAGTTTGAGACTCAAAAACTGGTTCTTCTACACGTACACTTATAGATCCTACCACGGATGCCAAAATATCTTTTGTCTCAAAGTTTTTACCATAAAAATCTCTGATCCCTTTTACTATACCTTCTCTAAATGCAGCAAGATGCGTTCCACCATGAGTTGTATTTTGACCATTCACAAATGAATAATACTCCTCTCCATATGCACTACCATGTGTAATTGCAAATTCTATATCTTCATCCTTAACATGGTAAATAGGATATCTAATTTCCTCAGGATTCGTCTTTCTTTCTAATAAATCTAAGAGGCCATTTTTACTATAAAAAGTCTTTCCATTAAAACGAATACGTAAACCTGAATTTAGATAAGCATAATTCCATAACTGATTTTCAATATACTCTGCTCTGAAACGATAATTTTTAAAGATGCTTCCATCAGGTCTAAAAATTATCTTTGTTCCATTTTCTTCCCCGGTTTTTACAATCTTCGATTCTTGTGTTAATACTCCTTCACTAAATTCAGCAAATTTTGTCTTACCTTCACGAGTAGCTTCAACACGAAAATAAGTTGATAAGGCATTAGCAGCTTTAAGACCAACACCATTTAAACCAACTGATTTTTTAAATGCTCGAGAATCATACTTCCCACCAGTATTGATTTTTGAAACTACATCAACTACTTTTCCTAATGGAATTCCACGACCATAATCTCTCACTGTTAACTCCCCATCCTCTAAGTCAATTTCAATTTTTTTACCATGACCCATTACATACTCATCGATACTATTATCAATCACCTCTTTAATAAGAATATAAATTCCATCGTCAATACTTGATCCATCACCAAGTTTTCCAATGTACATCCCTGGTCTTATTCTTATATGCTCTTTCCAATCTAATGACCGTATGTTATCTTCCGTATATTGCACTTCACTCATATATATCTGTAATTTTTCACCGCAAAAATAGTTGTAAGCGATAAATATATTAAATATTTATATATAATAGATATATTAAAATAATATTTAATGTGTTAAATACTATAAGTGAGCAAATTCTTAAGTCACCCAATCTACACTTTAACATGTCCATTACTCTTTTCGAAGAATTATCTGATTAACTTTATATTCGAATAGAAGAACTCATCTTAATACGTATATCCGCTTTAATGTTTAATTTTACAACACACCATTATAATAAATTCAACTAATGTTACTCAACACGAACAAAGCTGATGTTAAACCATATATAGGTTATGTCTCTGGCAATAAAATATATTGTTTAGCAAGGGTGATGAAACATTTCAAAATCGATTGGAAAAAAACAAATCGAATATCTCTTTTTGGTGCGAGTCTTAAGAGATGGGTTAGTTCTGAGATACCTTTCGCTAAAGTGCAAATCAATTTTCTCCATCATACATTTATTGTTGAATCAAATAAAGAAGGTTTTATCATTCTTGACGAAGAAATTCCTGCACTTAATAAAAATGAAAAAGTATTGCCAATTAGCTTTAAAATTCTTGAAGTTAAGGGAGATAAATACAAAATAGAAGAAGGTTTTTTTCAAGGAGAGATTATAAATCCTAGGAACCCTTCTCGCATTATTATAAGTGATATTGACGACACCATTATTCATACGAATGTATTATCTAAAGTTGCCATGGTCTACAATTCAGTTATGGTAGGTTTCGAAAATAGAAAAATGGTTTCAAAAGCAAATGAATTCCTACAATTACTGAATAATGAGGGAAATTTCCCTGTATTTTATGTATCGAATTCACCTTTCAACTTATATGAATACTTAAGAAGATTTCTAGAATTCAATAAATTTCAGAAGGGTCCTTTATTCTTAAGAGATTATGGTAGAGAAAATACGATCTTACCTGATAAAGTTAAAAGTCATAAGCACTTTATAAT
Organism: uncultured Saprospiraceae bacterium; assembly: GCA_964607315.1. Lineage (GTDB taxonomy): Bacteria > Bacteroidota > Bacteroidia > Chitinophagales > Saprospiraceae > JAHDFB01. Next base: position 10,396 of record CAZSKA010000051.1, read on the forward strand.
AGAAAAACTATTGGATCGATTTCCAAAATCTGAATTTGTTCTTTTAGGAGATGGTGCTGAACATGATCCTTATATTTTCGCTGAATTAAAAGAAAAATATCAAGATCGGATTTCACATATTTTCCTTCGTAAAATCAATTCAAAGAAGAGAAATGAAATCCTTACTAAATGGAAAAAAAATATAACTGAGCCATGTGTTCATGTCTTTGACCACTACGAAGAAATCATCATGAAATTAAAATCCAAAATGATTAAATATTAATCTAAGGGCATAAAAAAAGGCAATCGAATTGCGATTGCCTAAATTAATCTAGATTAATTTTCAATTGGAGTATATATCCATAATTAGTTTACAGAATCAGATAATCCTTTTCCAGCTTTAAACTTAATTACGTTTTTAGCAGGAATCTGAATAGTTGCTCCTGTAGCAGGATTTCTTCCTTCTCTTGCAGCTCTTTTATTGCAAGAAAAAGTACCAAATCCTACGAAAGAAGCTTTATCTCCTTTCTTAAGACAATTCTCAATTGTAGAAAATACTGCATTTACTGCTTCTCCAGCTTGAGCCTTTGTAAGGTCTGCTGATTTCGCTATTGCATCTACTAATTCTCCTTTGTTCATATTAAATTTTTTTATTAGGTGAAATAATTTTGAACACAGGCAAAGATATATGTATATATTTGTCATACAAATAAATTCATAGCTTTTTTTTCGCTTGAAACTACTGCTATACTTGAATCTAAGGCATTTATCATGGTAAACTTTGACTTCTAAGATATTAATCTTTCTTTATGCAAAAAGAGAAACATCACACAATTAATTGATTTCCAATGCATTGCTTCAAAAAATGACTCTCATTCAAGATTTTCATGCCATAATGCTTCTTTAAAGGTTAAAAAAATTAAAAAAAATATTTTTTTGATGCTGAAAAGAAATTTCATACGTTAAATAGGTATATAACACTTATTTTGTGTCATATTTCCAGAGACTATTTAACTTTTTTATTTTTGAATTAACTGTTTTATAATGAAAATTAAGCCTACTAAAAGACTATTTAGCATTCTTACTTTGCTATTTGCATTAAGTTTTACAACTGTTAGCACATCTTCTTGTGCACGTAAAATAGGATGTGAAGCTGAACATAATGTAGGTCCTAAAACTGATCGCTACGGAAATTTAAAAATGAAAAAAGGAAAAAGTCAACTGTTCAATAGTAAGCAATATAAAAACAGAAGCAAGCGCAAAAAATAATGTAAAGCAAATCGCGTTTTCAAGCCTGAAAAACAAATCTGTATTTCCCTACAACTCATAATCTTTGGGCGGAAGCCCTAAAAAAAACATTAAGTTGTTCTCCTTGATTTTACAACTCCTCTCAACCAGAGCGGTGTAATTATAAATCCTGCGAATAAATAGAAGTAATTGGTAATCAATCGCCATAATATAGCTATAATAGTTGCTGCAGTTATATTAATATAATCTTTAAAGAAATTATCAAAGAAAGCCTCGGCGAATCCAGCACCTCCAGGAGAGGGCGTAAAAGCAGTTATCATAAACATTGACTGATCTCTCATTGTTAACAACACAGTCTCATACAAAGAAGGAGTCAGTTGTTGGAATACGGCAAAAATTAATAACGGCACCATCAAAAATTTACTAAACCAAGCATATGCTGACAATACAAAATTCTTAAGGTGAAAATTCCATTTCTTACTCTTAAGAACTTCAGAAGCTACGATAACATCATTCCCTGTCTTTATAAAATTTTGCTTCCATCTTTTTAATAATTTTATTCGACCAAGCGTAAAAAGAAATTTTTGAATAGCCTTAGGGTTTATAAATAGTCCATAGAAAAAGAAGAATCCATAGAGTATCATAAAAGAAAAAACTAGAAGAAAAGTAACCCCATAGCCATTAGTTGTGAACAATGAATTCACATCAGGATGAATAATAATGGTACCAAAAACAAGTAAGCCAACGATTACAGACAACAAGAAATAACTTGATTCTAAAACTACAGAGTATAGAACTACAGTCATTGCTTTTGCTGTAGTTAATTTTTCCTGAGACAGAAATATGATAGCTGTAGCAGCACCACCTATTGCAGAAGGAGATATTGCTGCTGCAAATTCCCAAATAAACATCAACTGAACACACTTCTTAAAACTGAAAGATCTATCAGTCATGTTACGAAGCCTAAAACTTAATGCAATATGCCTAAGAGCATAGACAAATATTGCAACTAATATAAAAATGAAAGATCTAAAATTCCATGATAAATTCCTAAATTGTTCTATATCAAAGTTTCTATATAACATGTATATAACAACTAAAAGACCAAGAATTATAGGAATTACAACTCGAGATGTTTTTGTGATATCCGTAATTTCCTTTAACGCAGAACTCTTCATTGAAGCTATTATCTTTTACAAACTCAAATTAGAGATAATTAATTAAGAAAGTAGTATAAGGCGTATAAAAAAACCTCCTTCCGATGGGAAGAAGGTTAAACCCGCCTAATGCGCGCTATTTCAGATTACTCAAAGTATGCTTTATATTTCGAGAATTTTAAGTCAAACTTAATTTTTCAAAACTACCGACTAACTGAAGAAGAGGTGTGAAAGTTTTTCATGTGCATTGTGGCTTTCCAGTATTAATGGGCAAATTTGCTCCAAAAGTTTTTCAAAATTTATCAATTAGAATTTAAAGATCTTCATTGATAAGGCAAAGATAAAGGCTAACTACAACACGAATTATCGAATATGTATAAAAACACATATTTATTTATACCATATGTATAAAAATAAGAAACATTTGCTTTTTCTTTTATATGTAAGGAGCTTGACGTAATTTCACGGTTCAATAAAAATACTATGCTTTTATTAATTATATTCTTTATACTTTCTATTGCTTTTTCCTTTCTATGTTCTATTCTGGAGGCAGTATTACTATCAATCACTCCTTCTTTTGCAAGTAGAATGTTATCTGAAAAACCTACTTTAGGTAGAAGAATTGATAATTACAAAAAGAAAATAGATCGTCCTTTATCTGCTATTCTTACATTAAACACTATCGCCCACACCGTAGGTGCAATAGGTGTTGGTGCTCAGGCTTCGGTTGTTTTTGGTGATGATTCGACTAGTATTTTCGGTCTAAGTATTCCAGTAGAAGGTATTATCGCTGGTGTAATGACTCTTTTAATTTTAATATTATCAGAAATTATACCTAAAACCTTAGGAGCAACTTATTGGAAAAGCTTAACGCCTTTTACTATTTCTTCATTAAGAATCATCATTTTCCTTCTATATCCTTTCGTTTTATTATCAGAATTGATTACTAAATTCCTAAAATCGAAGGATGTACATTCCGTATTTTCTAGAGAAGACTATATGGCAATGACAAAACTTGGTGGTGAAAGTGGTGCTTTAGAGAAAGAAGAAAAAGTAATTATCAGTAACTTATTAAGTCTAGATAACCTGAAAGTCACAGATATAATGACGCCGCGGTCTGTCATTCATTCCGTGGATGATTCCATGAGTTTACAGGAGTATTACGATACAAAAAAGGATTCTCCTTTTTCTAGAATTCCCGTTTTTTCAAAAGAACTTGATCAACTTACAGGTTTTGTTTTAAAAGAAGAAATTCTGAATGGAATCATAGATGGAAAAGGTGAAAAACCACTTGCTGACTTAAAGCGTAAAATTGCCATCATTAATGAGTCAAAAACCATCCGTGAATTTTTCGATTTTATGAATGGAGAAAATCAACACCTTGCTGTTGTTGCTAATGAATTCGGTTCTATAGCAGGATTAGTATCCTTAGAAGATGCTCTAGAGACTCTTCTTGGTTACGAAATAATGGATGAAAGAGATGATGTTGCCGATTTGCAAGCTTATGCCCGACAGAAATGGAACGAACGAGCTAAGAAAATTGGAATTATTGAATAAGTCAAGTAACTTAGTTCAAAAATAACAGATGCTTCATCTTGGAAATTCTATTTCTCATAGAATTGTATTCTTTTCACTTTTTATTTTTTTGGGCTTAAGCCCAAAATCTCAAACTGTTGGTGTTACAGAATATACGGACGAAGTTGAATCTGGCTTCACTCTATTTAGTCCGCTAACTAATTCTTTTACTTATCTAATAGATGAATGTGGACAAGTTATCAATGAATGGGACATCCCAGGTGTTCCTGGAATGATGGCTAAATTAACAGATGAAGGAAATATAGTGAAAGGACTAAGAATAGGTTCTCCGTTTTTTGTCGCAGGCGGACTGGCTGGTTTGCTAGAAAGTTACGATTGGGAAGGAAATCTTATTTTCTCCTATAACTTAAATGACACTTCTTTCCATAGTCATCACGATTTTGAAATCTTACCTAACGGAAATATATTAGTTCTCGGTTGGGGACTTGTCTCGCAAGAAAAAGCCATTTCCCTTGGCAGAACAGCTACTCATCCCAATGGAATCTTTACCGAAAAAATCATTGAATTACTTCCCATTAATGAAAGCAATTTTGAAGTAATTTGGGAATGGGATGTATTCGATCATCTTATTCAAAATATAAACGATACGTTGCCAAACTTCGGAAACCCTATTGATTATCCTGAGAAAATCAATATTAATTACACGAACGGGTCTGCATTAATAATTCCTGATTGGTTGCATTGTAATTCTTTAGATTACAATCCGCAGCTAGACCAGATCATTCTAAATAGTAGAAATTTTGGAGAGTTCTGGATTCTTGATCATAGCACGACCACTGAAGAAGCTAAGACAAATGAAGGTGGTAATGCTGGAATGGGTGGTGATATTTTATATAGATGGGGAAACCCTCATGCCTATGATGCAGGTCTTCCAGAAGAACTCATGTTACATGGACAGCACGATGCAAATTGGGTTAAAGAAGGAAATCCAGGAGAAGGAAATGTAATGATTTTCAACAATGGACTAGGCAGACCTGATGGATCTTATTCTACAATTGATGAAGTAATTCCCCCAATAGATGGGCTGAATTATATACTAGAAACAGATAAATTTGGACCAGATTCTAGCACTATTATTTATGGTGAATTTGATGGACCACAGAGTTTCTTTTCTCAAAGAATTAGTGGAAGTCAAAAACTCCCTAATGGCAACACTCTGATATGTATCGGTGGTTCAGGGAATTTGATTGAGATTAATGAAAATAAGGAAGTAGTATGGAGATATATTAACCCTTCAGGAAATTTCATAAGTAGTCAAGGCGACTCCCCGCAATCAGTTTCGAATTCAATTTTTCAAGTAATAAAATATGCACCTGATTTCAAGGGGTTTGAGGATAAAGATGTGACGCCAGGTGAAAAAATAGAATTAAACCCAACTGACAATTGTAACCTAGTCAGTTTTATAGAGGATTTAGATGTGCTTGACATTAACTTAAGTTATAATTCTCATAATATTTATATAGAAAATAATACAAGTGAAAAGCTTGAGTTATATATTTACAATAGTCAAGGACTTTTCATTGAAAAGATATCCATAAACGGAATGGAAAACAAGATTCATCCTGCGCCAAAATTACCAAGCACCATGTATTTTGGAGTCATCCAAAAAGAAAACCAATTTATTAAACAACTAAAATTCGCTGTCATAAATGAATAAATTTTTCATCACTCTGCTTACCATGATTTTTGTAACTTCCGCAATTCATGCACAACGAACTGTGGGATTGATTTCTTATAAACCTTGGAAATCATACGATGGATTTAATTTAGTGTATCCAAGTAATCAATCAGATGTTTTTCTTCTAGACAATTGTGGAGAAATTGTTCACTTGTGGGAAGGTGAAGAAGGACGAGTTGCATCGAACATTGCCTACATTTTAGAGAATGGAAATATGGTTAGAACGCATCGTTCAACTGATTTTAGCAATGATGCAATATGGGCCGGCGGCGGCGGTGAAACTGTGGAATTAGTAGATTGGGATAACCAAACCCTTTGGTCTTTTTCACTGAACAATGAAGAGGAGAGACTTCATCATGACATCTCTGTTTTGCCGAATGGAAACATTCTAATGATAGTGTGGCAGAGAATAAGCGGTGAAGAAGCGATTGCTCTAGGAAGAGTAGAAGGAACTCTATCAGATGGCGAATTATGGCCAGATAAAATCATTGAGTTAAATCCAGAAACAGACGAATTAGTATGGGAGTGGAGAGCTGTAGACCATTTTATTCAAGATGTTGACCCGGCCAAACCTAATTTTGGTGTGATAGCAGATAATCCACAGAGAATTGATATAAATTATGATTTTGGGAATAATAGAGCTGACTGGATGCATGCAAATGCGATTGATTTTGATCCCATGAATAACCATATTATTTTAAGTGTTCCGAATTTCCATGAGGTATGGGTTATCGATCATAGCACAAGTACAGAACAAGCTGCAGGCAGTACAGGAGGATTTGGAGGTAGAGGAGGTGATTTACTATATAGATGGGGTAATCCAGCTGCTTATAACAGAGGAGATGAATCAGACCAGAAACTATTCTTTCAACATGATGCACAGATTGTTGATGATTTTTTACCACCATCACATCCACTTTTTGGTCAATATGCGACTTTCAATAATAGAGCAGGTACTGATTTTAGCACTGTCGTTGTATGGGACAATCCATTTGACATGTATACTAACACTTTTGAAACTGATTCTGAAGGTCTTTTTCTTCCGGATGATTTTATCATAGAAACTGGTCATCCTATACCACAAAATTTGTTCTCTACTGGTTTGTCGAGTGTACAAGTTTTAGCTAATGACAACCTCTTAATAACGGATGGAAGAAATGGCTACACATTTGAGTTAGCGCCAGATAATGATGTAGTATGGGAATATGTTACTCCACTCCGTGGTGGCAATCCAGTAGCTCAAGGAGAGGAATTAAATATCAATGAAAATCTTACTTTTCGAATGAAGAGATACCCAAAAGATTTTGCAGGATTTGATGGAAGAGATTTGGATCCAAATGGATTTATTGAGATAGATGGCGATGAAGAATTTTGCGACCAGATATTACCAATAGAGATGACTTATGTCAATGATCGATTAGAGATTTCACCTAACCCAGTTAGTGATTATGTAACGATTACTTGGGAAAGCACCTTATATGAAACGATCACTATTATTGATATTTTCGGTAATACGATGATGCAAGAAAATGTAAGTGGAGGTAAACTTCGCTTTGATGTAAGTAACTTAGCATCTGGATATTATTTTGTAAGAACGTCAAGAGGAGGAGTTAAGAAATTTATTAAGATATAATTTGATCTAAGGTTTTGGGTCTACGCCCAAAGTAGTTTTCATGATAACAATCTTACCTTAAGCCTGTGGCTGTGGGTGTTTCCGAATTACGTAGTACGTGAAAACATAGTGTAATGTAATATGTACACTTCTATCCTACCGACTTCCTTCTTTGGGCGTAAAG
>CAZSKA010000052.1:0-17139 GCA_964607315.1 uncultured Saprospiraceae bacterium
TGATGAATCTCTGAAAACTTAGTTTTTAAATAATCAATTGTTGTTTTCGATACTAAATTTTCATTTTGAGTTTCTTCATTATCACATGAATTAATCCTAAGATAAAATAAGCCTCTACTTTTTAATATGCTATGAATTTTATCTACAATAGACAGTCTATCTTGAGAATCAATTTTACTTAAAACTTTTCTAAGGACAACTAAATCAAATAAGTTATTATGCTCAAATTGAAAGTCATATTTAAAATTTGTTTCATAAAACAATTTAAGGTTTCTTTGAAAATATGATTTTTCATAAAATCTCGACCTAGATTTTTCTAATATAAAAAGCGTAAATAATTTAAACAATGAAAATACATATTCAGAAGCACACGTATTTTCTATTAATTTAAAAATCTTTATTTGATTATTACTGTCTAAGCTGAGTTTATTTGATACTTGCTTTATTATACAATTTGCCAGACCTGATTGTTCTTTTTTTACAAACTTCTCTATTCCTGAAAATTTAGCATTTGGCAACAAATTCATTAGATAAAACATAAATGAAAGATCACCAAAACCAATTTCACATATATCAATGAGTTTCCCTTTTATTAGATCTTCTTCGAAATGAAAATCCTCAATTAAATTTATTAAATGTTCATTGGAATTCAGCACCTCTCTTACTTTCTAATCACTGCACCTAACTTATCCTCATATCCTTTGATCAAGGTATCCATGATCTTATTCACCTCCTTATCCTTCAGCGTTCGTTCTATATTTTCAAACAAATAACTCACAGCGTAAGATTTTTTGCCTTGACCTAATTGATCATCATTCTTATAGACATCAAATAAGTTTACTTCTTTGAGTAATTTCTTATCTGTTTTGTAGGCTATTGCAAGAATTTCAGAAAACTTCACTGAATCATCAATCACAAGAGCTAAATCTCTTTTCATCGATGGATACTTATTTATTTCTTTTACACTGGTGCTTGATTTTTTCAAGAACTTGAAGATAGAATTCCAGTTGAATGCCGCATGGAAAACTTCATTTTTGATTTCGTACTTTTCTTGCTTATCAACACTTACTTGCCCAAAACGCACAATCTCCATAGGTCCTCTATGATATAACAAACCACCCTCAAACCAATCATCATCTAAATCTGCTACTTGAAAACCTGAAATACCAAGCTTATCGAGCACCATATGCACATAAGACTTAAGGTGGAAAAAACTCACTTTGGAATCCTTAGCCATCCAAGACTCACTATGATAATCACCTGTCATTGTTAGACTTAAGCAATCAGTTTCCTGAAAACCTTTTTCACTTTGGGCGTAAGCCCTTCCATTCTCGAAAAAACGGATATTCGCTTGCTTTCTATTTTGGTTATAAAGCACCGTTTCTAATGCGGTACATGCCATATTAGGACGCATGATATTTAGTGTAATATTCGAAGTATTATTAATAGTAACATGAGCAGGATCCTCATCTAACCATTTCTGATCAACAAGTGAAAGTCCCATCATTTCACTGAAACCAGCACCGCAAAGTACATTTGCTATGGTGTTTTTGATCTTAAATGAATCAACACCATTACTATTTTGAATAGCAGCTTGAATATAACCTGGAAGAGCTACTTTATTAAATCCGTAGATTCTCAGAATTTCCTCTACCAAATCAACATCTCTTGTCACATCTGCTTTATCGGTAGGAACCTCTACTATGTAATCGTTCTCTCCCGTTTTCTCTAGCTTCATTTCCAAGGATTCCAAAATATGAACGATCTCCTCGTTGCTAATTTCTCCTCCTATCAATTTTCTAGCCTTATCTAAATTCAAGGCTATTTTAGCTCGTTTGATCTCCACTGGATATTCATCAACAATAGAAGAAACCACTTTCGCATCTGCATATTCCACCATTAACTGTGATGCTCTTTTCAAAGCAAAAACAGTGATAGCTGGATCACTTCCTTTCTCGAAAACCATAGCAGCATCTGTTCTTAGCAAGTGTCGAAAACTCGTTCTCCTAAGACCTCCTGCCTCAAAATGTGCGCTCTCTAAAAATATCTTTGTTGTGTTGTCTTTTACACCAGACTTTATCCCCCCAAACACACCAGCTATACACATTCCCTCATCTTCACCATTGCATATCATCAAATCCTCTGCATGCAATTTTCTTTCTTTTTCATCCAGCGTTATAAATATGGTGTCTTGAGGTAATTTTTGAACAATTACTTTATCTCCTTTAACCTGATCTGCATCAAAAGCATGCAATGGTTGACCTAGCTCATGTAAAATGAAATTCGTGATATCAACGATATTACTTATTGGTCGAACCCCAATTGCCTGTAATCTATTTTGCATCCATTCAGGAGAAGGTTTAATCTTTATTCCATCAAGTAAAATTCCTGAATAACGTGGACAAGCAGCTGGGTCTTTTAAAACAACTTCATAAGGTTTCTCACTTCCTTCACTAAACTTTTCGATGGAAGGCAAGCGTAATTCTGGCACATCATCTCTCCTATTCACACGGTAATATGCTGCTAAATCCCTAGCAACCCCAAGGTGCGAAGTTGCATCACTCCTATTGGGCGTAAGCCCTATATCATAGACAACATCACGCTCAAAATTCAAATATTTCTCAGCAGATATTCCTATTTTAGTTTCTTCAGGAAGAACCATAATTCCATCATGCGAATTACCAATTCCTAATTCATCCTCAGCACAAATCATCCCTTCCGAAACCTGACCTCTGATCTTTCCTTTTTTGATTTTAAATGGCTTCTCTCCTTCTTCAGTCGGCAAAACAGTTCCTATAGTAGCAACTAAAACTTTCTGACCAGCAGTTACATTTGGTGCCCCACAAACTATATGCAAATCTTCCTCAAATCCTACATCTACCGTGGTTACTCTAAGTCGATCTGCATCGGGATGCTGTCCACAAGTTTTTACATGACCAACGACTACACCTGTCAAATCAGGACCAGACATCTTCTCTTCCATTCCTTCTACTTCCAATCCAATTGCCGTCAAAATTTCCTCCAACTCAGCAGGATTTTCACTAATGTCTATATATTGTTTAAGCCAATTAAGGGATAACTTCATAATTTCAAATATTTCAAGAAGCGCAAATATACTCTATTCGGGATAATCATACTAAGCTAATTAATAGAAGAAATTAGTAGAACTTGATGATATAACATTCGAAAAAAATCGCATTTTTGGGGAAACTCTATTAAAATGAAAGGTATAATACTAGCTGGTGGTTTAGGAACAAGACTTTATCCATTAACAATGGCAGTAAGTAAACAACTGATGCCTGTGTATGATAAACCGATGATTTATTATCCATTATCTACACTTATGAGCGCAGGAATAAATGAAATTCTCATTATTTCTACCCCCCAAGATTTACCAAATTTCGAAAAGTTGTTAGGGGATGGATCCCAAATAGGATGTAATTTTCAGTATGTTGCTCAACATGAGCCTAATGGTCTTGCTCAGGCATTCGTGCTAGGAGAAGAGTTTATAGGAAATGATAATGCTTCATTAATTTTAGGAGATAACATCTTTTATGGAAGTGGAATGCGCGAACTTTTAAAGGACAGTAAAACTCCCGAAGGAGGAGTAGTTTTTGCTTATAGAGTTAGTGATCCTGAACGATATGGCGTAGTGGAATTCGATGGTGATTTAAATGCGATTTCTATAGAAGAAAAACCGCAAAACCCTAAGAGTGATTACGCCGTTCCTGGATTATATTTCTATGACAATTCAGTAGTTGACATCGCGAAAAATCTAAAGCCAAGTGCGAGAGGAGAATACGAAATTACCGATGTAAACAAGGAATATCTAAGACAAGGAAAGCTTAAGGTAGGTGTTTTAGAAAGAGGTGTTGCTTGGCTTGACACGGGTACACATAGATCATTAATGCAAGCTGGTCAATTCATAGAAGTTATAGAGGAAAGACAAGGATTAAAGATTGGATGTATAGAAGAAATCGCCTACGAAGAAGGATTTATAGATGCTGCCCAACTCGAAAAATTAGGACATAAGTTTTTAAAGAGTGGTTATGGGGAATATCTATTAAACCTATTAAAATAATGATAACAGAAACGGAGGAAGCTATCATTCAAGAATGGATGGACAAAGACTTGTCTAGGCTTGCTTTTGAACTTTCCAGTAGTGAAATCTCTGTTTCATTTATTTCCGACCAAGTCAAAGGAAGGAGAAAAATCAAAGAAAAATTCCCCTTTCTTGAGAGCGTAGAAGGTTTTGTATTCCCACCGTATTTATCGGTTGAACAATCCTCTTCACAATTTACTGCTTTTGCTAAAAGTCAATTAATACAGGGATCCAAAATCCTAGATATGACAGGAGGTATGGGTATTGATGCGCATTTTCTTGCAAAAACCAATTCGCACTATACTTTGATAGAAAAGGATGCAAATCTAGTGGATGTAAATCGTCATAATTTTAATTTACAGAATGTATCGAATGTAGATATTATATGTGATGATAGTAAAAGCTATCTTGAAAAAACAGATGATACTTACGATGTGATTTATATTGATCCTGCAAGAAGATCGGTAGATGGAAGTAATAAAAAAGTATTTTTATTAGAGGACTTACGTCCAAATGTTTTGGCAATTCAAGAATCCCTTTGGGCGAAAGCCCAAGACATCTGGATAAAATTATCACCATTAATAGACATTAGTTATCTGATTTCGGCTTTTGGAAAAATTCGTGAAATCATTGTTTTATCGGTTAAAAACGAGGTAAAAGAAGTACTTGTACATTTATCTGAATCGATGGAAGAAGGTGTGAAATCGGAAAGAATCGCAATGGATATCAATAGAAATTCTATGTTAAGTATGATATCAGATGACCTAAGAGCACCAACTCGCATTGATAATTTTCAAGGATTTGGCCAATACTTATACGAACCTTCAAAGGCAATCATAAAAGCTCAACTTGCCGATTGTGCAGCAGAAAAGTGTGGTTTAAATAAACTGCAATCTAATACTTTCTTCTATAGTTTAAATAGTCAAGTAGGAAATTGGCAAGGTAGAATTTTTAAAATGGATAGGATTTTATCTGCACGTCCAAAGCAATTTCGAAAAGATTTTCCGTACAAAAAAGCAAATATCATTTCGAGAAATCATCCGATGAATGCAAAAACGATTGCAAAAAAGTATGCCTTAACAGAAGGTGGAGATAGGTATATTCTAGCATTCAGCGATGTAAATGGAAGGCATCTTATTAGTGCTAAAAGAATACAATAAAAAGGGTATTTTTTTATTCAACTATTTTTTGCACAAGCCCTGTCAGAGCTTAAGCCCTGTCAGAGGTGTTTTTCACATATAGTATAATTTTATATGTGTTATTTGACAAATTAGGTAATTGGCTAATGCCCTTTAGGCTTTCTTTGTAGTCTGGAAAACTACTATTTCAACAAATTAAATTTTAAAACTAAATACTTATTAGTAAATTAAATTTTGAAACTCGATTTAGTTGTAACACACTATTTCTTGCACATTCCGCTGATTTTATTAGCTTTGGACATGTGATTTGATCACGAAAAAAAGAACAAATGAAAAAATTATTTTTTACGCTCACTTTAATGCTATGTGGGCTTTTTATGTACGCGCAACCAACACAAACTGTAAGAGGTACTGCTGTAGATAGTGAATCTCAGTTTCCATTAATAGGAGTTACAGTGGTTTTAATAGATCAACAAGGTAATCAAAAAGGAACAACGACGGACTTTGAGGGAGTTTTTAGAATAGAGAATGTACCTGTAGGAAGAGCATCATTAACATTCACCTATCTTGGATATGATCCCTATGAAATACCTGATTTGATTGTAAATTCAGGTAAAGAAAACATACTTGATATCAAAATGGGAGAAGCTTTTGAGCAAATAGAAGAAGTAGTAGTAGTTGCATCGAAACAGGGAGAAGTGGTGAATGATATGGCGATAGTAAGTGCACGTGAATTTTCTGTACAAGAAACAAATAGATATGCTGGATCGAGAGGAGAACCTGCTCGTATGGCTTCTAATTTTGCAGGTGTTCAAGGGGCTGATGACTCCAGAAATGATATCATCATTAGAGGAAATTCGCCTCAAGGTGTATTATGGAGATTAGATGGAATTAATATTCCAAACCCGAATCACTTTTCTATTCCTGGTACAGGAGGAGGACCAGTAACGATATTGAATAATAAGTTCTTAGCAAATAGTGACTTTTTTACAGGAGCATTTCCGGCAGAATATGGGAACGGACTTGCAGGAGTTTTCGACTTAAGAATGCGTAATGGTAACAACGAAAAACACGAATTCAGTGGTCAACTTGGTTTCTTGGGAACAGAACTTATGGCAGAAGGACCAATAGGAAAAAGTAAAGCAAGTTATTTAGCTACATATAGATATTCTACATTGAGCTTGTTTAGTTTCTTAGGCGTTAATATAGGAACAGATGCCGTACCAGCTTATCAAGATGCCGCTTTTAGAATAAATATTCCTTTCAAGAATGGAGGTAATTTAGCTTTCTTTGGAATAGGTGGTAATAGTTCTGTTGATATTGTATTAAGTGATGCAATAATGCCTGACACAACTACTTTGATTTTTGGTTCGAATGATAGAGACCAATTATTCTGGTCTAGAATGGGAGTGGTTGGTGCTACATATACGCAACCAATTGATGAAAATACATTCGTGAAATTCGGTTTAGCTGCTTCTCAATCGAGAGTAGATGCAGAACATAACTTCATATCAAGGAGAGTTGTAGATGGATTATTTGTAAATGATTCTTTACCTCCTGTTCTTGATTACACATTTACTGAAAACAAGTACAGTACTTACGGTTATTTGAATAAGAAATTCAGTTCACGATTAAGTATGAAAGCTGGTATCAACATAGATGCCTTCGATGTTAACTATATAGATAGTGTGCGAATTGTGAGTTTCGTGGAAACAGAACCTGGACAGGAAGAAACACAATTATCACCTTGGGTTACCAGATGGAACTCGCAAGACTTTAGTGTTCTTGTTCAACCATATGTCCAATTCAAATATAGAGCAAGTAAAAAGTTAACCTTAACAGGTGGTGTAACTGCTTTATATTACAGTATAAATCAAAATAGTTTGTCACCTTTTGAGCCTAGACTAGGACTAGCATATCAGATAGATGATAGACAAAAATTATCATTAGGATTAGGAGCGCATTCACAGACACAGTCTAATTATCTATACTTCTATGGCGATCCTAGAGCAGATGGAACTGTGGATACTTACAATCTAGATATGGGCTTGTCGAGAAACAATCACATCGTAGGAGGATATGATTTATCAATAGGTAGAAGTATGCGTTTCAAGTTTGAGACTTATTATCAATACTTAACTAATATACCTGTTGATCCATTAGTAGGAGGATTTTCATTAGTAAATTCGGGGTCAGGATTTAGTAGATTATTCCCAGAAGAATTAGAAAATACAGGAACGGGTCAGAATTACGGAGCGGAATTTACTTTAGAAAAATTCTTTAGCAGTGGATATTACTTCCTAGTTACGACGTCATTATTTGATAGTAAATATAGAGGAAGTGATGATGTATGGAGAAACACAGTTTTCAATGGAAATTATGCTGTAAATACTCTTTTTGCAAAAGAGATTAAGTTCTCAAGATCATCATTGAATCTAGGAGGAAAGGTAACATTTGCTGGAGGAAGAAGAGCTGGAAATGTGGACATACCAGCATCAAGAGCAGCGCAGGAAATCATTTTCTTAACAGATGAAAATTTATTTGAAGAGAGATTCCGTCCATATTTCAGAGCGGATGCGAAGGTCAATTATAGATTTAATACGAACAACTTGACACATGAGTTAGCAATTGATTTGGTGAATATTTTTGATACGAGAAATATATTGACATTAACTTATGTAGATGATCCAAGTGTGAATTTCCAAAGAGAGGAATTTCAGTTAGGATTCTTACCATTGTTTTATTATAGGATTGATTTTTAGGGCTTGCACTTCGGCACTTCGGCACTTCGGCTTCGCTCAGTGACCGGGACTCGAGTGTGCTTAGTGACTGCACTTCGGCTTCGCTCAGTGAACGGGTTTTTGATGGCTTTTAGCTAGATGGTATTCTGTATTAAGAAGTTTAAATTGACTTATCTTAGGAAGAGATATTTTGAAGATCTATGTTACCTCTTATAATCGAATGAAAAAAATATTAATTGCCATATTAGTAGTCGGAACAATAGGGATTTTATCAATTGATAAATCCAAATACAGAAGAGCATTTAATAGTGTCGAATGGATTAACCCTAAAGCCGGAGAAGAACATTGGCAAACAAGATGGGAAATGGTAGGGTCTTTACAATGGAATCACAAATTAATAGGAAAATCAAGCAGTGAAATAATTAAACTTCTAGGTGAACCAACCATTAAAAATGTCAAAACCTGGAATTATGATTTAGGACCATCAGGAAATGGAATAAATTATGGTTCTTTAAAAATAAAATTCGATGAAAATAAGGTTATTGGTTTTGATATATTGGAACATTAAAAATAGGTAATTGAAACAAGGATGTTTAATATCTTTAATAGTTCTTATGGTAATCACAGTTGCAGGATATGTTTATTTAAGAGATTTATTTCATTTTAAACCCGCATTATGCTAATTCTGAAAAAAAATAATTTTTGTCGCAAGATCGAATCGTTTCCTATGAGCAGTTATTTCTAATTACAAATGTACAATTGTATCATTTTACTCTTCCGGAATTGTCTTTTACAAAGGCATCCCAGCCGCTGTATTTTTTGCCTTTAGTAGTTGTCTTCTTTTTCTTCACTGTTCCTTTGGCAAAGGATAAGGCGTGATGAGAATTATGATATGTCATCGCGGCTGCTAAGGCATCTGTAGCATCAAGGTATTCATCTACGAATTTCACACCTAAGATGTGGCCAAGCATTGCTGCAACTTGTTCTTTGGAAGCATTTCCGTTTCCTGTGACTGACTTTTTGATTGACTTAGGTGAATAGTCGTGTATGTCAAGTCCCATAGTCATTCCTGCAGCCATTGCAACTCCTTGGGCACGACCAAGCTTCAACATGGACTGTACATTTTTACCGAAGAAAGGTGCTTCTATTGCTAAAGTTGCAGGCAAATAAGTTTCTATGATTTCTTGTAACTGCAGGAAGATCTCTTTCAATTTGGTTACATGGTCAGGATGTTTTTGCAATTGTAAAACACCCATCACTTCTATTTTAAGCTTCTTATCTTCTGTATTCAATATGCCATATCCTAGCACATTTGTGCCCGGATCAATACCTAAAATTTTATGTTCCAGCAGCCTCATGAAAATAGTTCTTACTTTTGTACAACGTAAAGATAAACTTGTTGAGCAATAAAAATCATAAACGGTCCAAAAAGAGCAAATTATATATTAACACTTTTCGTGTTATTGGTAGTTTAATCGTTTTATATATTGCATACACTTACTTCTATGCTGACCTCCGAATTAAAGAACTTCAAGAAAATTCTTCTTTATTTTTTAAATCATCGTCGATTCTACCCTTACTGCTTATCATCTTTTTAATGCCGTTAAATTGGTTATTCGAAGCTTTAAAATGGAAGGAATCGATTAGGTCGCAGATTCAATTAAAACCCATGGAAGCATTCAAAGCAGTGTTCCAAGGAATTAGTTTAGGAATAATAACACCTGGACGTGTTGGAGAATATGGTGGTCGGATACTATATATAGATCCTAAACATCGTATATCAGGTGTGTTAGGAACATTAGTGTGTTCGCTTTATCAAAACATCATCAATATATTAATAGCGAGTATTTTTCTGACATTTACTAGCCTAAGTTTTATAGAGCATTTCAACAAATTCACTTATCTCACATTTGGTATTTTGTTGAGTATAATCGTGTTGATATTTATTCTGAAACTCCCATTCTTTATAGCTAAATTATTTAGAATACCTTTTCTGGCAAAGCGGATTAAAGATGCAGATGCGCTCATCAATCAATTAAAAAATACACATCAATTAAGAATATTTTTATTTGCTTTCCTTCGCTATATAGTTTACTGTCTCCAGTATTTTTTACTATTCCAAATATTCAAAATATCGCTTAGTCCTTCAGAAACTTTCATTGCGATAGGGATTATATATGGCATCCAGACAATTCTTCCACTAACTCCCCTACTTCAGATAGGAATAAGAGGCAGTATTGCTTTACTTGTTATTTCGCCGTTAGCCACAGAAGAAAGTATGGTTATATTAGCGAGTTATAGCTTATGGTTAATTAATTTATTAGTCCCTAGTATTTTGGGCGGAGTACTTATGCTCCTTCGAAGAACAAAATGACGCGTATGCTTTTTGGGCTTAAGCCCAAAGAAAAAGAAACAAAAAACACTTTTAGAAAGTAGATCAGTTGTTTTTATTAATCCCTTTCAAAAAAGGAACAAAGGTGAACATACCGTGACGTTCACAAACTAATTCCTTTTCACTCTTCTTTGTGTATAACAACATCTCTTGTTCATCATTAATACCAACTGGAATAACTAATTTTCCTCCTACTGCAAGTTGATTAAAAAGTGCTTTTGGAATTTCTGAAGCGCCAGCTGTAACAATGATTTTGTCAAATGGAGCGAACATAGGAGCGCCTTTATAGCCATCTCCGAAAAGGGTACGAACTTGACGGAAGCCAATCTTAGGAAGAAAAGCGCTCGTCTTATTAAATAATTTTTCTTGTCTTTCAATGGAGTAAACTTTAGCTCCCATATGAGCCAAAATACATGCTTGATATCCTGATCCTGTTCCTATTTCTAGTACTTTATCGCTTTCATTAATCTGCAATAACTCCGTTTGGAATGCCACAGTAAAGGGATGCGAAATCGTTTGATTAGCCTCTATAGGAAAAGCTCTATTTTGATAAGCTAATTCCGCAAAAGCAGTGTCGAGAAAAAAATGACGCGGTACAGCATTGATAGCGAGAAGTACTCTCCTATCTTTGATTCCTTGTTTTTCAAGCTCTTTCACCAAATTTTGGCGTAAGCCTTTATGACGATAGTTGTCAATGTAATACCTTGTTTTATTATTTGCTTGCAGTCTAATCACGTCCTGATTTTTTTAAAAGCCATGTTTTGAAGCTGAAATATATTACAAATATTCATAATATGAGTTATACTTCATAATATTTTATATATTTTGATTTGAAAATTTCTCATGCATCTAGAATTATTTTATGTTTAATCAAAAATAATAGATGAAAGAACCCATAAAGATAAAATTTGGTACTGACGGATGGAGAGCGATTATTGCTGACACCTATACATTAGAGAATGTAATGCGTGTAGCAGAAGGAACTGCAAAATGGTTATTAATGAACAATTATTCAAAAGTTGTAATTGGCCATGATTGTAGATATGCTGGTGCTATGTTTTCTCAAGGTGCAGCAGAGGTTTTTTCTGCTCATGGCATAGAAGTTCACAGAGCTTCAAGTTATGTTTCAACACCGATGGTTTCCTATGGAGTTGTTCACATGAAAGCTGATTTAGGTATAGTGATTACGGCAAGTCATAATCCGCCAAGTTATAATGGATTTAAGTTGAAATCAAAGTTTGGAGGACCATCTATACCTAAAGAAATCAGTGAAGTAGAATCGATGATTCCCGATTATTCATCCTATGCTGAAAAAGAAATTACGGCGAATCATGACTTGATACACGAGGTAGATTTAGAGCAGATATATTACGAAAAAGTGATGTCGTCTTTTAACATAAAAGCCATTCAGAATGCGAGTTTCAAATTGGCATACGATCCTATGTTTGGCGCTGGGAAACGTGTACTTCCGCGTATTTTACCGAATGCGCATGTCTTACATTCAGATGATAATCCAGGATTTCATGGACAAGCTCCGGAGCCGATAGACAGAAATTTACAAGAACTATCTAACTTTCTTAAGGATGCAAATGGGGAATATGTGGGATTGGCAACAGATGGCGATGCAGATAGAATAGGAATGTATGATGAAGATGGAGTATTTGTGGATTCACATAATCTTTTACTATTGTTGCTTTACTATTTAGCGATAGAGAAGGAAATGAAAGGAAAGGTTGTCGTTACTTTTTCTGTAACTGAGAAAATGAAGAAGCTAGCGAAAGAGTTAGGTCTGGAAGTAGAGGTGACGAAAATCGGCTTTAAGTATATCGCTGAAATTATGATAACTGAAGATGTCTTAGTGGGAGGAGAAGAAAGTGGTGGACTTGCTATAAAAGGATATATACCAGAAAGAGATGGTCTATGGATAGGAATGACAATACTAGAATTCATGGCGATGAGTGGCAAAAGTCTTAAGGAATTAGTTGCAATGATTCATTATAGAGTAGGCGCATTTAAGTTTAATAGAGACGATTTACATCTGACAGAAGAGAAAAAACAAGAGGTCATTGCCAAGTGTAAAGCAGGAGGCATTGATGCAATAGGTGACATCCCCGTCAAAACAATTGAGTCAATAGATGGTTATAAATTTTTCTTTGAGAAAGAAGGAGAATGGGTAATGATACGACCTTCAGGAACAGAACCAGTTCTCAGGGTGTATGCTCAAGCAGCTAATATGCCTAGAGTAAGAGAAATTCTCGATACCACTCACGCCTTTTTTCAAAGCTAACTAAAATATAAAAATGAACTTAAACGCATTAAAATCAAAAGTAGATAAGTACGTACAGGTAAAGCAAAACACCTTTGACTACAGAGATCAATGGAAAAATGAAACGAAAGATCTTATCATTAATACCTTACAAAAGGTTATAGACGATACAGAACTGGAGGCTGAAATAGAGATAAAAGATGAAGTAGAAAATCTTGAAGTAGTTCTAATGAATTTAGGGAGAATGAAAAGTGGGATTAGAGAAAAGTTAGACGGTGACGAAAGTAGATCTGTTGTGAGAAACAATGGTATGCTTGTGTATCAACAACTTTTCAATGGAAAGATTGTGATTTTATTTGTTCAACCTTTCTTAGAAGGATATGGACAGCCACAGCAACCAAAGTCAGTAGAAATTGTACGTCCTAGTGAATTAAATGAAGGGTTTATTATTCGTCATGTAGAAGAGTTTTTAAAAGACCTTATTGCATGGGAAGATTACGATGATGATCAGCCGGTTGCAAATAACCCAATTGGTTTCACTACAAATTTTGTAACGGAAGAAGAAGGATAACAATTAGTTTATATAATTCCAATTCGTTAAACTAATGAGAAGTCCTAAAACAGAATTGGTATAAAATAAAAAAGCGCTAAAACTAAGATAGTTTTAGCGCTTTTAATTTGTTTGTGCAAATAGTTAAATTAGTATTGCTAATTTTTGAAATTCACACTCGCATTTCCGCTTGAATTCGTTCGTCTTTCTTCAGGATCTCCTTCTATATTAATTCGGCTATTGCCAGAAGCATTTCCTACTATTCGCTGTGTAACATTTATGTTAACACTTGAATTTCCACTTGCATCTAATTTTACTTTATTACTTATACAATCTTCCATACGAAGATGGCTATTTCCTGAACTTGAAGCATTAACCTCAGTTGCCGAACCCATAACATCTATCGTTGAATTTCCAGAACTAGATGTTTTTAAGTCATTAACCTTAGCCTTAACTTCAATTCGTGCATTTCCACTTGATTCCAAGAATAATTTATCTGCTTCAATTTCATCTTGAACATAAATTCGACAGTTATACTCATTACTGATCTCTTCTAAATCTCTGAAATATATCGTAATCTTACTAGCTAAAAGCAAGTCTCCTTCTATAAAATCTTCATCAGGCATTGTAATAGAAAGCGTACTACTTCGTGACTTTTCCTCTACTTCAAGCATTTCAATAACTTCTGGAGAAGAATGAATTTCAATTTTAGGATCACCTTCCTTCATTTCTATTTTAATACTTGTAGTTGCATATACTTTTGAAAAGTCTTTAAGTTCCATTGTCTTTGTCTCAAGCGTTCCTTCATAAGCAATCACTTTTTCTTGATAGTTATCGATATAATTTCGAGCGAACAATTCAAAAACAAGAATACTTAAGAAGAAAAAGAAAAGTATTCCAAGTTCGATTTTTACATGTTTTTTAATATTTCTCATCATTAATTATTTAGGGCTTTCCACGAATTATAAGATTCTTTCAGTTCATCAAAACTGATTTTTAATTTATCTATCATTTTGAAAAACTCAGGGAGCATTTCAGAATTAAATTTACTCTTTTGCATTTTGATTGTTTTTTGAACAGCATCATCAGATACAAAAAATCCTATGCCGCGTTTATTAAAAATAATTCCTTCATCTTGCAGAAGGCTGTAGGTTCTCATGACGGTGTTAGGGTTTACCTGGATTTTGCCTGCGGTCTCACGGACGCTTGGTATTCTATCTCCAGATTTCCATATTTCATCCAAGATATTTTCTTGGATAGAGTGAGCAATTTGCTCATATATTGAGATTGATTTTTTAAATTCCATTATCCTTCTTTTTCTTTTAAACACATAATACTTAAACCAACAAAAATCAGTGGGGCAACATAAAACAAAAACCTGTAAAATTTGATTAACCAATGGTTTTGGAAGTCAGGTCCTCTGCCCATATGAACATCAGACTCCTTTCCAGCGATTGCCATTCTTATTTCAGGAAAAATCAAATAAGCACTAATGAAACCAAAAGCGGCCAAAATAAATACGAGCAACAAGCATCCTAGAATAGTCCAAATAAATCCATAGGTATTAAATCTCACAGCCCCATAGAAAAATATGGAGATACAAAGAAATACTACAGGAATAAGATATTTCATTTCGATTTCAAAAGTATCGGAAATCCATATTTTCCCATTTGTCATTTCTTCAATTCCAAGGTAAAGTCCTTTAAAAATAAGGAAGGAAATAAACATTGCTAATGGATAAAGAATAATATAAACAGAAGCCTTACTTAATACTTTCTCGGTAGCGCTTGCCGGCAAATTAAGGTAATTAATTCGGGAATGTCTCTTAAATAACTCTGAAAAACTCAAGGTACCTGTAATGACCCCTCCTATTATAATAATTCCTATAAAATTAGCATGTATATCAACGTTTGCAGACCTTAAATTAAAAATATAAGGTAATGTATTAAGCAATAGAATCACGAAAAATATAAGAATATTAATAAGCACATTTTTTTTAAAATTCCCTTGCAGTTCGATTTTTAACAATTGTAAAAATCTTGAAAAATTTAATGTCATGATTGATTAATTTAGGATAGTTGGATTAGAAATAATAGCATTGAAGAAGACTTCTATATCTATATCAGATGCTTGTCCATCGTTTTTGCTTAAGACTACATGTCCACCGGGAGCGGGTTCAGCATGAAGAGCATTTTCAGGAATTGTATTTCCAGGAACGTAGCCACAAGAAAATCTCTCAGACAAGTTATAGAGATCATCTTTCATAAGGATCTTTCCATTTTCAATAACAACTATAGTATCAAGTAATTGACCCAAGTCACGAATTTGATGAGTAGAGATAATAATCGACTGATCTTCTTTTAATGATTCAGAAATCACTTTACGTAAGATTGATTTCGATGGGATATCCATACCATTAGTAGGTTCGTCCATAATAAGCAGTCGAACACCTGTAGCAAGAGCAAAAGCGACGCTCATTTTTTTCTTTTGACCGAAAGAAAGGGCGCTTATATTTTTAGTGGAATCGATTTCGAATTTTTCGAGCATCGAAGAAAATTGGCTTCTACTAAAATTGGGGTAGAAGGGTGCGTAAGTATTTACATATTTACTGATAGCGTACTTAGGTAAAACATCATCTTCTTGTAAAAAATACATAGAAGAAAGTGTTTCTACATTTCTATTTTTTGTGTGCTTATCGTGTAAAGCTATAGTTCCGTTTTTGGGGAAGTAAGCTCCAGTTATAAGACGTAGAAGTGTAGATTTACCGGCACCATTTTTACCTAAGAGGCCGGTGATCTTGCCAGGATCAAGAACAAATTCCAAACCTTCGAAGAGGCTGGAATTTTTCTTGTATCCGTAATGGACGTTATTGATTGTTAACATAATAAAGGGTTTTGTATTGATTTAATATCATAGCACAATACAGTTTTTAAATAGCTCAAATCTCAAAAGAGATTAGTGATTTTTAATAGTGTGTTAGTATAATAGTACACTACAAATGTAAATCATATTTTTCTTATTATCCAAATTTTCGTGATACTTTAATTTAACACATAGGCAATAAATCGTGATATCTAATTGAAAATCAAGGAATTAATTCGAAATAAAAAATTGTATTTTTTTTAGAAGAAATTTAAAAACGGGAATGAAAACAATACTTTATATTAGGTATATGAGGTGTACTAGTACACCTAAGAGTTATATACATTGAAAAAAATAATAATATAAATTATGTAAAAGAGACCATATAAAACTCTAACAATCAATTGAATTAAATTTTTTTTCAAAATAATTGGAAAAAGATGGAACGAAACAGAGGGTTCATTACACTAATAAGGGAAAATTAGATTAGCCCTAAAAATTTAAAAGCGTAATGAAAAGGATAATTAAATTGGAGTGCGAAGGCTATTATTTACTTTCGAGTAAGGCGACAGCACGAAATTGTTATTTTGAAAGCGAGGAAGAGATTACAAAATTCGTACAATTATTTAAGCGGTATTTAGGAGATTACTTAAAGATACACAAGTTATATATGTCAAGTGCGGGTTACGAAATATTGATTTGTGTGGGAAATAAAAAAAGTGTGCAAAGGAAATATAAAGCAAGTTGTAGAAGGTCAAACAAGGAGATAAAGGATAGTTTCCTCAAAGAGCCATGGCGGATAGTAAGTGAGCAGATGCGGATATTAGGAAGTGTATATGCCAAATGGATAAATGCAAAAAGAGACAGAAGTGGTGGTTTGGTCAAAGAACGATATAGTAGATATTATTTTGAAAATGAGGAGGAATTTGATAGATACAAAAAAGACATGAAAGAAGGGAGCGAGATTCGGTCACAAAGAAATAAGAGGTATCAGTTGAGTGAAAGGTGGAAAAAAGGGGTTAGGTGGGGGATTGTAAGAGGGGTTGAGTGGGTTGAATCACTTAAGTTTAGGGGGTTTACAGATGAC
>CAZSKA010000053.1:0-17049 GCA_964607315.1 uncultured Saprospiraceae bacterium
GGACATATTAATATAGGTTATATAAAGCAATTGGGGGCAAGTGCCTATTCTTCTACTGAACATTATCTCGTAGGAGGTCTGAAAATAGGAGGAGGTCAAAATTCAATTAACCCATCCGAAATATGGTTTGGAAATCAGTTTGATGTTAATGCTGGTTTAATTGATTTTAATAGACCAACTAATGAAGACCTGATTAATCAGAATGGAAGTTCCCCTTTATTCGGAGATTTTGGTTTTGGACTTTTATACTATGCATACTTCAACGAAAGAAATAATTTTTACTTAGGAGCAGCAGCAACACACCTGAACAGACCAAGTATTTCATTGACAGAATTCGGTGACATAAGATTACAAAGATTATTCACTATTCACGCAGGAGGTGAAATTCTTCTTAATAGAGAACTTAGTTTCATGCCTAACTTCGTGGCT
Organism: uncultured Saprospiraceae bacterium; assembly: GCA_964607315.1. GTDB lineage: Bacteria > Bacteroidota > Bacteroidia > Chitinophagales > Saprospiraceae > JAHDFB01. The sequence goes on from CAZSKA010000053.1 coordinate 430, forward strand.
TATATTCAAAACCCTTCTAGAATGGTAATGCCAGGTTTTCATATGAGATATAAGCATAAAGACTGGAGAGAAGTGGCATTGCGTGCAGGTGTTTGGACTAGAATCGTTAGAGGCGAACCACAGGCAATTATCAATGATGCGATAATCTTTAGTACAACGTTTGAGTATGAAGCATGGTTATTCGGTGTTTCTTATGATGTATCTACATCTCGAATTGTCAATACGAATAATGGAAGAGGTGCTTTTGAATTTTCATTACAATATAGAAACCGTGATGTGAATTATAGAAAGCCTATTCACTGTCCTAAATTCTAATCTTAAAAGCTACACGTTGATAGAAATCCTGTGTACTCCAGGAGTATATTCTTTTTGAAACAGGGACTTCAAAAATTCATAGTTACTTTGTTTCTTCTGAAAATCAAGATCCTTCAAGTCCAGAATCAAAACAGGGTAGGAGAGTACATTTCTGAAATACTCAAAGTAAGAGTTTTGAACCTGCAATAAGTAATCTTTGGTAATGCCAGCTTCATAAGGACGTCCCCTTTTATCAATATTTTGCTTTAAGATATCAACATGTCTATGAAAATAAACGACTAAGTCAGGTTGTTTGAAATTTGCATTAAGAACTTGAAATATTTTCTGAAACAACTTGTATTCTTCTTCTGATAAATTCTTCCTTGCAAATAATAAAGTCTTCAAGAAAAAATAATCTCCTAGTACAAAATCGTCAAACATATTTCTAACCGATAGAATATTACTCATTTGCTTATGTCGCTCTGTCATGAAAAACAATTCAACAGTGAAAGCAAATTTTTCAGGATTTTCATAAAACATGGGCAAGAAAGGATTGTCATCGAACTCTTCCAAGATCAATGTGCAGTTGTAATCTTTCTGCATCATCTCGCAAAAAGTCGTCTTTCCAGAGCCGATATTGCCCTCTACACAAATGTAATTATATGGTATCTTCTTCGACATTTAATCTTTTTACTTTGCCTTTATCTTTGCACCTTTCTAGAAGCGCTACAATTCCCATCTTCTCCACTGGATGCACCCATGTTTTGTCTAATTCTAACAATGGCTCCAAAATGAATTTTCTTTCATTCATGTGTTTATGCGGAATACACAACTCTGGGCTATAAATTACTTTATTGTCATAATATATGATATCAATATCAATAATCCTCGGTCCCCACTTCTTACCTCTCACCCTGCCTAAGTCTAGCTCTACTTTCTGAGTGAATCTCACCAATTCATAAGGATTCAACTCACTTTCCATCAATATCAATTGATTATAGAAATCGGGTTGATCAACTATTCCCCATGCACTTGTTACGAAGATATCTCCTTCATTGATAATTCTAAGTTTATTTAAAAGCATCGATTTAGCATTCCTCAAAATGGCTAATCGATCTTCTTTATTAGAACCTAGTTGTATGCAAATCATCGATAAAGTATAGCTTCCTCTGTAATTTTTGCTTAGCGAACTTTTGCTAAGCGTTTTTTAGTTTTGGGTCAAGCCCAAAGTTTTTATCGTTTCGGCTTCAGTAATCAATCGAATCCTATTACACTCGTATATATAATAGATGTAAAGGATTAAATTTCAAATTTTCTTTTGGGTTTGAACCCAAATATACATTGTCTAGGCGATAAGCCTAAACATTACATATTTTATTTTATCGTAATATTTGAGAAATTAAAATTTAATGGCTGTGTTTTTTAGGCTTGGTTTAAGCTGTCTTAGCTGACTTTATGCTTTTTCATGTGCTAAAATTTTGAAATGACTACGATTTTTTAAGATATTGCACATCACAAAACAAAAACCACAATAATCTAATATGAAAAAGAAGATATTTTTTCCCTTATTACTTTTATTACCAATACTTTCATTTGCGCAAGACGCTCAAGAAACTGCCGAGAAAGTTGGTTTAGATCAAAGAATTGATGAGATTTTTGGTAATGCTACTGGATGGTTTGTAAGCTTTATATTTTATCAGATACCATTTACGGAGGATGTAAAAGTATTTTGGGTATTGTTTCCATTAATTATTGGAGCAATATACTTTACTATTTATTTTAAAGGGATCAATTTCACAGGTTTCTTGACTTCGATTAACATTGTTAGAGGAAAATACGATGATGTTGATGACCATACTTCTATGGTTGCTGCAGGAGATTCTACTCCTGGTGGAGACATAAAAGAAACAATTGCTGTAGAGAAAGAAGGAGAAGTATCCCACTTTCAAGCCTTAACCGCGGCCCTTTCTGCAACGGTAGGATTAGGTAATATTGCCGGAGTGGCGATTGCCGTTTCTATTGGTGGAGCTGGTGCAACCTTTTGGATGATAATAGCAGGTCTTCTTGGTATGGCTAGTAAATTCGTAGAATGTACGCTTGGTGTAAAATATCGTGACGTAGATGAAAATGGTGTGGTTTTCGGTGGGCCTATGTATTATCTTAAGAAAGGGTTGAATAATGCTGGATTAGCTGGTTTAGGTAAAGTTTTAGCTGTGCTTTTTGCAATTTTTGTGATTGGTGGTTCATTCGGTGGTGGAAATATGTTCCAAGTAAATCAAGCTTTCCAATTAGTAGAAAATATTACAGGAGGAGAGGCATCATTTTTACATGGAAAAGGATGGCTGTTTGGTGTTGTTATGGCAGTGGGAGTAGGTATCGTTATACTTGGAGGAATTAAGTCAATTGCAAAAGTGACTGATAAGGTTGTTCCATTTATGGTTTTAATTTATGTGATAGCCTCACTTTGGGTGATTTTGTCTAATTTCGGATTGATAGGAGATGCATTCGGTCAAATTATTAATGGTGCGTTTAGCCCTCAAGGTGTAGCTGGTGGTGTGATTGGTGTTTTAGTTCAAGGATTCCGACGTGCGGCCTTTTCTAATGAAGCAGGAATTGGTTCAGCTTCTATTGCGCACTCTGCAGTAAAAACAAAATATGCAGCAAGTGAAGGAATGGTAGCATTATTAGAGCCATTTATTGATACGGTAGTTGTTTGTACAATGACTGCACTTGTTTTAATAATTACAGGTAATGTAAATCCTGATAATGCTTCATTAAATGATGCTCAAGCAATTTTGTTAACATCTGAATCATTTGGTTCTTCGATTTCTTGGTTCCCATATGTTTTGACAGTTGCAGTTGTATTATTTGCTTTTAGCACGATGATTAGCTGGTCTTACTATGGATATCAAGGTTGGTCTTATCTATTTGGTAGAACAAAAGCAGCTGAATATACATACAAAATAATTTTCTGTTTATTTGTAATAGTTGGAGCTGCAGCAAGCTTAGGTTCTGTAATCGGATTCTCCGATGCCATGATCTTTGCAATGATGGTGCCTAACATGATTGGTCTAGTTATTCTGGCCCCAAGAGTGAAAGAAGAACTTGCGAAATACATGAATGCTATAAAAGCTAGCAAGAATTAGAGGAATATTTAAAAGTTAAATATGAAACCCTTTTCAATAATTTTGGAAAGGGTTTTTCTTTGGGTTTAATACCAATTTAATTTCAAAATGTCGTATAAAATTTTGATACTTAATTTTTCTAGTTCGAGTTAAAAAACGTAGGCATAACAGTAGTTACGGCGAGGCTTTTTAAGGAAGGAATTGAAAGATTAAGTAAAAAGAAATGCGACATTATGGAGTTGAATTGGTATAACCCAAAAAAACTTTGGGCGTTAGCCAACAAAAAAAAATATGATTTTTCAATATAAAAGGTCGAAATCTTACATAATTGAAAATAATATATATGAAAAATATTAATTTATTTGACGAAATCTTGACACTCTCACAAATGTTATTAGCTTTGCAAGCAAAACCTGTATAATAATATATATGCGTCAATATCTCTCACTTCTTGACCATATTCTAAAGAACGGAGTAGAAAAATCCGATAGAACTGGAACTGGAACATTAAGTTGTTTTGGGTATCAAATGCGCTTCGATTTATCTGAAGGCTTTCCTATGGTTACGACCAAAAAATTACATCTTAAGTCTATAATTTACGAACTATTGTGGTTCATTAATGGCGATACTAATGTTAAGTATCTTCAGGATAATGGCGTGCGAATATGGAATGAATGGGCAGATGAAAATGGTGACCTTGGTCCAGTTTATGGTAAACAATGGAGAAGCTGGACAAAGCCAAATGGCCAAGGATCAGTTGATCAATTAATGAGAGCAGTTGAGACAATTAAGAATAATCCAGATAGCAGACGTATTATTATTAACGCTTGGAATGCAGGTGAACTAGATGAGATGGCTCTAACGCCTTGTCACTGTTTATTTCAGTTTTATGTGGCTGATGGTAAATTGTCATGTCAATTATATCAGAGGTCTGCGGATACTTTCCTTGGTGTTCCTTTTAATATAGCATCTTATGCACTATTAACTATTATGATGGCACAAGTGTGTGATTTAGAAGTAGGGGAGTTCGTGCATTCTTTTGGAGATGTACATTTATATAAGGATCATCTGGAACAAGCAAAACTTCAGTTATCCCGAGAACCCCGACCAATGCCCACTATGAAGGTAAATCCCAATGTTAAAAATATAACAGATTTTAAGTTTGAGGATTTCACTTTAATGAACTATGATCCACATCCACATATTAAGGCAAAAGTGTCTATATGACGAAAAACAGCACCATGTTATTTAGAACACATCTAAATAAATTGAAACACATCATAAAATATTGTTAAAAGGGACTTGTGTACCTATTTTTGCAGATGAATTCAGCCCTGTCACAAAAAAGTAAAATTTTGTGGCTAATGGTTAAACAAAAAACGTCGACTTTTTGACTATGAATAATAAAATTGTTTCTTCGATATTGAAGTCTTTTTTCCTTCTCATTCTAGTGGTAGGATGGTCTTCAAGTTCTTTTGCCCAAGATGGCAATTCCGATGAAGGTAAAGCACTTTTCAGGAATTACTGTGCAACATGTCACTCAAAGGATATGAAACGAAACATGACAGGACCTGCTCTATCAGGCGTTATGGATCGTTGGTCTGATTATCCTACAGAAGATTTATATGCTTGGATTAGAAATTCTCAAGCTTTAGTTGCATCAGGACATCCAAGAGCAAATGAGGTGTATAATCAATATAATAAGGTCCTAATGACCGCCTTCCCTAATTTAACAGATGCAAATATCAATGATATATTGACTTATGTAAATTGTATTTCAGATGGAAGTTGCGGAGGGACTCCTATAAATCCTCCTGTTCCTCCAGGAGAAGAAAAAACAGGTGGATTCGGAAATTGGATATACGGAGTATTATTAGCATTCTTAGGATTGTTAGCATTGATTTTAGCAAGAGTGATAGGAAACTTGAATGTTATAGCGGCTAGAAAAGATGATCCTGATTCTGTTGTTGAAAGAAAATCTGTATTAGATATATTAACAAGCAAAGGAGTTATAGGATTTGTGTTATTTGGGCTTATTGTATTAGGAGGTTATACTACTGTAAATAATGCAGTAAGTTTAGGAAGACAACAAGGATATGCACCTGAACAACCAATTAAATTTTCTCACGAAACACATGCTGGATTAAATAAAATTGATTGTCAATATTGTCACGACGGGGCAAGAAGATCTAAGCACTCTGTAATTCCAGCAACAAATACATGTATTAATTGTCACAAAGCAATTACTGTAGGAAGTGAGCATGGAACAGCTGAGATTACGAAAATATTCGCTTCTATCGGTTTTGATCCGATTACCAATAAATACATTGAGAATTACGATGATATGCCTGAAGAGGATGTTGCTAACTTGTATAAAGAATGGATTATTAAAGGTAACAGCGAATTGAATGAAGATTATGCTGATGCTGATGAAGAAGAGTTAATGGAATTAGCAGAAGATCAGTGGAAAGATATAGTTGATGCATTAACTAATGATCAGAAGAAAACTGTGAAAGGTCCTATCGAATGGATAAGAATACACAACTTACCTGATCATGTTTATTTCAATCACGCTCAACACGTAAGTGTAGGTAATGTAGAATGTCAGACTTGTCACGGTAAAGTTGAAGAAATGGATGTAGTTGCTCAGATGTCTCCATTATCAATGGGATGGTGTATCAACTGTCACAGACAAACAGAAGTTGATTTCAGTGAAGATGGATATTATAGTGCATATGAGAATTACCATAAAGAAATGAAAGACGGCGACAGATTAAAGGTGACGGTAGAAGATATAGGAGGACTAGAATGTCAGAAGTGCCACTATTAATAGGAAAACAATAATTGCGATAATACATAATTTAATATAATGAAAGGAAAAGATCAAGGTGTTTGGATAGGAGAGAAAGATCTCACTAACGACCCATCCTTTATCGAAATTTCTCAACAAGAATTTGCTTCATTGCCTGAAGCTCTTGGTAATGCCGAGGCTGTAGAGCAAATGGGAGGAAATAGAAGAGATTTCATGAAAATGCTTGGATTTGGTGTTGGAGCAGCTGCTATAGCAGCTAGTTGTGATATACCAGTGAAAAGAGCCATTCCTTATTCTATAAAGCCGGATACAATCGTTCCAGGTGTTGCGACTTATTATGCAACTACCTACGTAAATGGAAACGAATGTGCGCCAGTTTTAGTAAAGACAAGAGAAGGCAGACCAATCAAGATAGAGGGGAACGATTTAATAGGCCGAGGTGGTACATCTGCTAAAGCGCAGGCTTCTGTATTAGGTTTGTACGATACATCTAGATTTAAGGCACCTTCAATCAATGGAGGAGATGCTTCTTGGATGGATGTGGATAAAAAAGCAATGGAGATTCTTTCTGGATCTTCTAAAGTTGCATTAATAACGCCTTCTGTTTTTAGTCCTTCATTACAAAAAGCGATTGATGCATTTGTTGCTAAATACAATGCGACACATGTACAATATGATTCGGTTTCTCACTCAGCATTATTAGACGCTGCAGAGAAATCTTTTGGCCGAAGAGCCTTCCCTAATTACCACTTCGACAAAGCAGAAGTAGTGGTAAGTTTTGATGCTGATTTTATGGCAAGTTGGGGAGATTCTGAAGCAAATACTGTAGCTTTTATGTCTAAGCGTATGCTTAAAGATGTAAAAAGCGCGAAGATGAATAGACTTTATCAGGTAGAATCACATATGTCTCTTACAGGTTCTAATGCGGATAACAGAGTGTTAGTAAAACCTTCAGAGCAAGGAGCAGCAATCGTTGCATTATATAATGCAGTTGCTGGAGGAAGTTTATCAGGTGGTTCATTAAATGCTGAAGCGAAGAAAGCAATTTCTTTAATTGCTGAAGATTTGAAAAAAGCTGCAGGAAAGTCATTAGTTGTTTGTGGAACAAATAATGAAACGGAGCATATTTTAGTTAACGCTATTAATAATGCACTTGGCAATTTAGGAAACACTGTAGACATGTCTGATGCTTTATTGACATATAAAGGTGATGATAAAGCAATGGGACAATTACTTAATCAGATGAATTCTGGTTCAGTAGATACAGTTGTTCTAATGGGAGTTAATCCTGCCTATGATTTCTCTGCAAATGGAAAATTTGCTGGGGCATTAGGAAAAGTAAAGAATAAATTAGCGATCTCTTATTCAAATAATGAATCTGTAGATGGCGCAATGATTATAGCACCTTCAAGTCACTATTTGGAGAGTTGGGGTGATGCACAACCATCTTCTAGTAAGTATATGTTGATGCAACCAACTATTAATAGGTTGTTTGATACAAGAGAAGAAGCAGAAACTTTATTAGCATGGTCTGGAACTGATTATGGATCAATGATGGATTTCGTAGCTAGTACTTTTGAGTCAAGTGCTTTCCAAAGCCAATCAGCTAGTAGTAATGCTAAAAGATTCTGGCAAACAGCCTTGCATGATGGATTTGTAAATCTTGGCGCAAGTGGTGATGGAACGTCTTTCTCAGCTTCTGTTAGTGCAAGTGGAATTACTAAATCTACAGGAGGAGATGCTATAGAAATGAAAATATTTGAACCTGCTTTAGGTAATGGTGCAAATACAAATAATCCATGGTTAATGGAGATGCCAGATCCTATCACAAGAACATCTTGGGGTAATTACTTGGCAGTACCTGTTGATTTTGATGGTGTTAGAAAGATGGTTTCCATGAATAAGTTAAAAGATGGAGACTTAGTAGATGTTACTGTTAATGGTGAAAAATTAAGAGTACCAGTTATACAACAATTTGGTCAAGCGCCAGGAACTGTTGCATTAGCATTAGGATATGGAAGATCTGTTTCAGGAGCATGTGCACTAGGAGTAGGAGTGGATATGAATCCATTTGTTTCTATGGATGCTAATGGCAATAGAACATATAGTGTTACTGGAGTAGAAGTAAGTAAGAAGCAAGGAAAAGAAGAACATTATTCAAGTGTTCAATATCACCATACATATGGTGTAAAGGATACAGATAAGAAGACAGGTGAAATGATTAATGCAGATGAAGCTGCATTAGTAACATTTGACTATGGATTAGGAATTCAAGGATATCAAGGAGCATTGACTGATCGTTCAGTTATGTACTATTCATCTTTGAATGATCTAAAAGAAAATGTCGATCATCTACAACACAAAAGAGAACATGCTCAGCATTTAAATGATGCTCAGATATATCCTGGTCACGATTATAAATATGAGAATGGTCACCACTGGGGAATGCATATCGATTTAACAACTTGTACAGGTTGTGCAGCATGTACTGTTGCATGTATGGCAGAAAATAATGTTCCTGTTGTAGGTAAGCAAGAAGTTTCTAGACACCATGAAATGACATGGTTAAGAATCGATAGATATTACTACGGAAAATTAGAAAATCCTAATACAGTTTATCATCCTATGATGTGTCAGCATTGTGATAACGCTCCTTGTGAGAATGTTTGTCCAGTAAATGCAACAAACCACTCATCAGAAGGATTGAATCAGATGACTTATAATAGATGTGTAGGTACAAGATATTGTGCTAACAACTGTCCATTTAAAGTGAGAAGATTTAACTGGTTAGACTATACAACTGCAGATATTTTCCCTGGAAACCAACCTGCACTTACTGCTTCTGAAGAAGTGCCATTTGGTGCAGATAATTTAACTAGAATGGTGTTAAATCCAGATGTTACTGTAAGATCTAGAGGAGTTATAGAAAAATGTAGCTTCTGTGTTCAGAGAATACAGTCAGGAAAATTAACTGCAAAACTAGAAGGAAGAAAATTAAGAGATAGCGATGTAAAGACAGCTTGTCAAACGGCTTGTTCAACTGGAGCTATTACTTTCGGAGATATGAATAATAAAGGTGGAAACTTAGATACTAAATTGAAGAATCCATTAAATTACATCGCACTAGAAGAAGTGAATGTAAGATCTTCTGTTCAGTATCAGATGAGAGTTAACAACCGTAATGAAAAACTTGACGCTTAAATAACCTTAAGATAATTAAATAATATGAGTGCACCTGTTTCAGCAATTAGGGAGCCTTTAATAACCGGGCATAAAACATATCATCAGATAACTGAAGATTTGGTATCTCCTACAGAGAGAGCCCCAGGAAGACTATGGATTATAGCCTTTTCAGTCGCAGCAGCTTTAGCGACGTTCGGAGTATTCTGTATCGCCTGGACAATATGGTTCGGTATCGGAGAGTGGAACTTGAACAGAACCATAGGATGGGGATGGGATATTACCAATTTCGTTTGGTGGATCGGTATTGGACACGCAGGAACATTGATTTCTGCCATACTTTTACTTTTCCGTCAAAAATGGAGAACTGGTGTAAATAGAGCAGCAGAGGCAATGACAATTTTTGCCGTTTTATGTGCCGCCTTATTCCCAGGTATACACGTAGGTAGAGCATGGGTTGTATTTTACTTCTTCCCATATCCAAATACTAGAGGACCTCTTTGGCCTAACTTTAACTCTCCTTTATTGTGGGATTTATTTGCAATTTCAACATACTTCACAGTATCCTTATTATTCTGGTATACTGGTTTAGTTCCAGATTTTGCTACAGTAAGAGATAGAGCAAGAGGAATGAGAAAGAAAGTTTATCACTTCTTATCTTTTGGATGGAATGGTTCTGCTAAACACTGGCAAAGATGGGAGTCTATCTCATTAGTTCTTGCAGGATTAGCAACACCATTAGTACTTTCTGTACACACCATAGTAAGTTTTGATTTCGCGACTTCAGTAATTCCAGGGTGGCATACAACAATATTCCCTCCTTACTTCGTAGCAGGAGCGATTTTCTCAGGATTTGCCATGGTATTGACCTTAATGTTAATAACAAGAAAAATCTTAAAACTTCAAGATTATATTACTCTTGCACATATAGAATCTATGAACAAGGTAATACTTGTAACTGGTACTATTGTAGGAGTTGCATATCTAACAGAGCTTTTCATTGCTTGGTATTCAGGATATGTATATGAACAGTTTGCATTCTTCAATAGAGCAACCGGAATTTACTGGTGGTCATATTTTGGAATGATGTTCTGTAATGTGATTTCTCCACAGTTTTTCTGGAGTAGAAAGATTAGAAGAAATATAGTTTGGACATTCTTCCTTTCTATAGTTGTTAATATAGGAATGTGGTTTGAGAGATTTGTGATTATTGCAACAACATTAGCAAGAGATTATTTACCATCAAGTTGGAGTTTTTATAAGCCTTCTTGGGTAGAGATAGGAATATTTACAGGTACTATAGGTATCTTCTTTGTACTATATCTATTATTCGTAAGATTAGCGCCAGTGGTTGCTATAGCGGAGGTAAAAAGTATTTTGAAATCATCAGGCGATCAATATAGTGGAGAGAATGCACATTCTCATCACCATGATGAAGAAGTAACATCTGAAAATCATTAATAAAGTAAAGATGGCAAAAGCGACTAAAGACGTAATTTACGGTTTATACAATGATGAAGAAGTGCTAATGAAGGCTGTGAAAGTGGCTAACGAGAAGCACTTAGATATCATGGAAGTATTTACTCCATTTCCAGTGCACGGATTAGATCCATTATTGGGATTTGAGGAGTCAAGACTTCATATTGGTGGATTTATATATGGTAGTTTAGGTACAATGACTGCGTTCCTTGGAATGACATGGATTTTTACTAAAGACTGGCCAGTAATATTTGGTGGAAAACCATATTGGGCTGTACCTTCATTTATTCCTATTACTTTCGAGTTAACTGTATTATTTGCTGCTATTGGTATGGTAGTAACTTTCTACATTATTAACGGTATGGGACCTGGAGCGACGTTACCAATATTGGATAATAGAATTACGGATGATAAATTCTGTATAGCATTTGATAAATCACATGTTGATGCATCTGTTGCAGAGTCTTTTTTGAAGGAGACTGGAGCGGAAGAAGTAAGTTCTAAAATAATTTAATACATAGAATCAATAATTGATGAAACATAAATTAAATCATATTCTATTCTTCGCTGTACTTTTTGTGTGGTTGTTCGTGAGTTCATGCCAACAATCAAATGGAGATGTAACAGGAAGTGAATTTATGCCAGATATGGCTCACTCTATTGCTTATGAAGCAAATACCTATGCTTATTACTACAATAATACATGGGGAACAAAAGAGGAATATTACAACTTTGCAAAACCAGGTGAGCCAGTTAATGGAACTGTTCCTAGAGGGTCTGCAGGTTTTACTGGAGGAAGCGCTGATATGGACAGAATGTTAAGTTTTGAAGGCGAATTAACAAATGCAAGTATTGCAATTCCAGTTAATGGAAGTGTGCCATATGCTTATCCTGATACAGATGAAGGTAGAGCTCAAGCTGCTGCTGAAATCATTAATAATCCAATTCCAATTAACGACGCTAATCTTAAAGACGCTAAAGAACTTTACAATATTTATTGTGGAATTTGTCATGGTGAGAAAGGTGATGGTGCTGGTTATCTTGTAAGAGATGATGGAAAATATCCTGCACAGCCTGCTAACTTATTACTAGATGAGTACATATCTCTAAGTAATGGACAATATTATCATGCAATAGTTTATGGTAAAAACTTAATGGGTGGTTACGCAGACAAGTTATCTAATGAAGAAAGATGGAATGTTATTCATTATATCAGATCTCTTCAAGCAAAAGAGAAGAAGCTCGCTTATAATGAAAATGAAAATACACTTGATAACGCTGCAACACCTGGTCATCATTCAATGACACTTTCAGATTCTTTCAATAAGCAAATGGAAGCGAATCGCAAAGCTAGAATGGCAGACTATAAAGATATGGATCACGGACACGGTCATGATAGTCATGGACACGATGACCACCATGGAGATGACCATCATGGAGATGATCATGGAAGTCACGAAGGAGATCATGGACATGATAATCACCAAGAAGGAGATCACGGACACGACGACCATCATGGAGATGATCACGGACATGATGATCATCACGACGACGACCATGGAAACGATCATGATCATTAATAATACATCAGACTAATTAAATAGAAATACAAGAAATGAATAATACATATACTATACCAGCTCGACAGACAATGCTCCTCGGAGTAGGAATGGTAATAGGCGTTCTTTGTTTGATATTGACATACATAGGTGACGATCCTTTGCATACTCGATTCTGGTCAAACATTCTACATAATTCTGTGTTTTTCACAGGTATTGCATTAATGGCTCTATTCTTTTTATCAGCTTCCATTACAGCTTGGGCAGGATGGTATACTGTTTTCAAAAGAGTGTGGGAATCAATGAGTCAATTTTTAATCGTTGGATTTGGATTGATGTTGATTCTTGGTTTAGGTGTTATGTTTGATTGGCATCACCTATATCACTGGGCAGATGAAACATTATTAGATCCTAATAACGCTAATTATGATAAGATTTCAGTTGGAAAATCTGGATTCTTGAATGCTAATATGTATGTAATATTTGGCGGTATCGTAGTTGCAGGATGGTATTTCTTTGCAAATAGAATGAGAGCAATATCTCTAGATGAAGATAAAAATGGTGGAGATTCTAATTTCAAACACCATAGAAAATTAAGAACATATGCAGCCATATTCCTACCAATAGCTGGTTTTACAAGTGCAGCAATGGTTTGGTTATGGGTGATGTCAGTTGATTCTCACTGGTACAGTACATTATTTGCTTGGTATTCTGGAGCAAGTTGGTTTGTATCAATGTTGGCATTAACAATAATGATTATTTCTTATATGAAAGGTAAAGGTTACTTTGAAAAAGTAACAACTGAACACCTTCACGATTTAGGTAAGTTATTATTTGCATTCAGTATCTTCTGGACATACTTGTGGTTTTCACAGTATATGTTGATTTGGTACGGTAATGTAGGTGAAGAAACAATCTATTTCCGTGAAAGAATTGATCATTATCCAGTATTATTTTATGGAAACATACTTATCAATTTCATCTTACCTTTTCTTATTTTAATGAGAAATGATAACAAAAGAAAGTATGGAACATTACTTTTTACTTCAGGTGCTGTATTCTTAGGTCACTGGTGGGATTTCTTCTTAATGTTGAAGCCTGGTGTTCTACATACTGCGCATGAACTTTCTGGACACGGTCATGGAGGAGATTCTGGCGGAGGTCATGGAGAAGCGGGTGGACATGTATCAGAATTTTTAATGGGATTCAATTTTCCTGGATTCCTAGAAATAGGAACTATGATAGGTTTCTTATCATTATTCTTATTCTTCTTTTGGAGAACACTTAGTTCATCTCAACTAACTCCATCTCAGGATCCGTTCTTAGAAGAAAGTTTACACCATCATACTTAATCATTACAATTGATATAAATTTAAAAAATGACAACATTAATAATTTTATTAATTCTTCTTATCCTCGTAGTAATTACGATTCAAATTTCTAAGGTAACGGAGTTATCTAGTAAGATTCGAGGTGAAGAACAGTCAAGGATAAAAGCAAATAATAGCACAGCTGTATGGTTAGTTGTTTTTATGGTAGCTTTTCTTGTATTAACAGTAGGTTCTGCTATCTATTACAAGAACTATATGCTTGGATATGGTCCTTTAAAAGCTGCTTCTGCTCATGGTGCAGCTATTGATGGCGTATTCAATCTTACATTAATTTTTACGGGGATTGTATTTATCGCTACTCAGATTTTACTATTCTGGTATGGATATAAGTACAGAGAGAAAAAAGGTCAAAAGGCATATTTTTTCTCACACGATAATACTTTAGAATATGTATGGACGGGTATTCCAGCTCTTGTAATGACTATTCTAGTTGTTAAAGGACTTGTGGTATGGAATGATGTTACTGCTGATGTTCCTGTAGGAGAAGATGTAATAGAAATAGAAGCAACTGGATGGCAATTTGGTTGGACTATAAGATATCCTGGTGATGATAATTTATTAGGAGAAAAAGATTACACTTTAATTCAACCAGGTATAAATGACTTAGGTCAAAACTGGGAAGATGAAAAGAATCACGATGACTTTATAGCAGATGAAATAGTTCTTCCTGTTAATAAAAAAGTAAGAGTTAGGATTACAGCGAAAGATGTACTTCACAACTTCTATTTGCCTCACTTTAGAGTGAAAATGGATGCTGTTCCTGGATTACCTTCTTATTTTGTTTTCACTCCAACAGTAACAACTGAGGAATTCAAAGAACGTTTATATGGACGTCCTGAATGGGAATTACCTTATGATGAGGAAGATCCAAGCATAGGTACAAAAGCAGAAAATTTTAATTATGAACTTGCTTGTGCTGAACTTTGTGGATATGGTCATTACAGTATGAGAAAAATTGTGAAAATCGTAAGTGAAGAAGAATATGCTGAATGGTTAGCTAGTCAGAATTCTCTTTACATGTCAAGTATTAGAAATACCGATAATGATCCGAATAAAGGGAAGTTTTTAGGTGTTGATATAAAAAGCCAGAGAAAAGATTTCTTTAAAGAGTTTAATATGGCAATGGATAGTGAAGACGAAGCTGTTTCTCTTACACTAAAGAATATAAATTTTGAATCTGGTTCAGATAATCTAACTAACAATTCGCTTTATGAATTAGATAATCTTGTTCAAGCTATGAATGATTTCAAGAATATCGATATTCAGATAGAAGGATATACAGATACTAATGGTGATCCTGCTAGTAATCTAGCATTATCGTCAAGAAGAGCAGACGCCGTATTAAATCATTTGACTTCAAAAGGTATTTCATTAGAAAGATTATCTTCAGTTGGTTTTGGTGAAGCGAATGAAGTAGCTTCTAATGATACTGCAGAGGGTCGAGCAGCGAATAGAAGAATAGAGTTTAAAATTGTAAAAAAGTAAAACATAGTAGCAATGGCTGAATTGTTAGAATATAACGAAGATACATTAATTAAAGAACAAGGCTATGACGATCATTTTCATGATCATCATCATGGTGATAAGTTCAAATCTGGATTTATAGGTCACTATATTTTCAGTATGGATCACAAGATTATTGCTAAGCAATTCCTTATAACGGGGATGTTTTGGGCGATAATAGGTGCTGCCATGTCTGTAATATTTAGAATGCAATTAGGTTTTCCTGAAGAAAGTCTAACATGGATTAAACCTTTATTAGGTAAATGGATCGTAGTTGATCAAGCTACTGGTATTGGTACTTTAGCTCCTGAGTTTTATTATGCATTGGTAACCATGCATGGTACTATTTTAGTATTCTTTGTACTTACAGCAGGATTAAGTGGAACCTTTAGTAACCTCTTAATTCCTTTGCAATTAGGAGCTCGAGATATGGCTTCTCCTTTTATGAATATGCTATCTTACTGGTTTTTCTTTTTAGCAGGAGCAGTAATGTTCTATAGTTTATTTGTTTCTACAGGACCTTTCGCAGGTGGATGGACAGCTTATCCTCCATTAAGTGCATTACCACAGGCCTCACAAGGCTCTGGACCAGGTATGACGCTTTGGCTTTTGAGTTTGACTCTATTTGTTGTTTCTGTATTACTTGGTGGTATTAACTATATTACTACAGTATTGAATTTACGTACAAAAGGGATGAGCTTGTGGAGAATGCCACTAACTATATGGGCATTTTTCGTGACAGCTATATTAGGTCTTTTATCTTTTCCAGTATTAGTTTCAGGTTTCTTGATGCTAATGTGTGATAGAGGATTAGGGACTTCTTTCTTCTTAAGTGAAATTTTTGTAAATGGTGAAGCTCTGCCTAATGTAGGTGGATCACCAATATTATATCAGCATTTATTCTGGTTCCTTGGACACCCTGAGGTATATATTATTATTCTACCTGCCATGGGTATAGTGTCAGAGGTTCTCGCAGTTCATGCAAGAAAACCAATTTTTGGGTATAAAGCGATGGTTTATTCTATCCTTGCCATAGGTTTCTTATCATTTATCGTATGGGCTCACCACATGTTTATGTCTGGTGTAAATCCATTGATCTCTAATTTCTTCGTGGTATTCACCCTTATTATTGCTGTTCCATCAGCCGTTAAGGTATTTAACTGGATAACCACTTTGTATAGGGGGAATATAAGATTGAACTCACCAATGTTGTTTGCTATAGGTTTTGTTTCAATGTTTATTTCTGGTGGTTTAACTGGAATATTCTTAGGAAACTC
>CAZSKA010000054.1:0-17044 GCA_964607315.1 uncultured Saprospiraceae bacterium
CCTTTATTATTGTTTTAAACGTTAAATATACGATATTGATTAACAAAAATATGTACATCATATAACGGAAAGTTAAAATATGTTAACAATTTCTATATCTTTAAACAATAAAAAAATAAAAGTTTTGAAGAATAACTTAATCAAAAGATACTCAAAGTCCGCAAAAAGCTTCTTAATAGCTACATTAATTTGCTTTTTTGTAATGTCTTTGACACAAAAGACTACTGCCCAAAGAAGTTTACAAAATGATAGGGAAACCAAATCGTTTAGTGAACGAATATTTGTTGGGGCATATATTAACAGTCCTTTCTTAGGTGCAACTCAAGCTGTTGGTAATATATTTAGTGTTGGGATACAACCTTTCGCAGCTTATAAATGGAATGAATATATTGCTACAGGCTTAACCGTTAATTACGATTATACATTCAACTGGTTTCCTGGAGCAACTCCTGGAAGCAATTCTAGTAGAAGCTTTAGTGACGTCGGTGCAACTACTTTTGCAAGAGCTACCATTGCTAATACCGTTATCCTTCAGATAGAAGGTGGATATTACTCTATCGAACGAGCTACTACAGGTTTCGAAACTGAAAGACGGAATTTCCCTGTTTCTTTTGTAGGTGCAGGCTATACCAATGGCTCTTATGAATTCCTTCTTTCATACGAATTGCTAGGAAATTTAGCTTTTTATTCTAGCCAAATACCTTTTGATTATAAAGCAGGACTTGTATACCATTTCTAAATAAAAAGATATTATTCATTCATATTGTAAAATGTAGGTATTACTTACAATCTATTTAAAAGAATACCTACACTTAACAGAGAGTCTCTACTTTTATGATGGATCTTGTTTTTTTTCTTTGGGCTTAAGCCCAAAAATTAATAACTAAACATCTCAGCTTAGAACTCCACTCTTGCTCCTAATAGAAAATTACGCAATGCCTGAGGATAAAGACCAGTCAAATTTTGTTGTCCTAAACTAGGGTCTTCAAATCTTGCATGTGGATCAAATTCTGTATTGTCAAAACCAGCACGGTATCTATAAACCCAGCCATTAGATACGTATTCATTATTTAAAACATTATTAAACTGAAGTGTAATCGCAAGATTTTTCAGCTTTTTATAACTTGTACTATAAGTCAATTGTGTATCCATGTATGAAAATGCATCTAACTTCGCAAATTCACTGCTAGTGTTATCTAAAAATTGTGAGCCCACAAACTTATAATTCACTTGTAAATCAAGTTTATGTTTGCCTGTAGTAGGTAGAATAGCAAAATTTGTCAATATAGTATGTAATTGATTCGGCGAAAGAGCTAAGTCCGTATTACTATGTTCTACTTGATGCTGTCCTCCTGTATCCCAATCATCTATGAATTCTGTGAATGCTACTGCTTTGTTCTGAGAAAGTGTTCCAAAATATCCCACTGTTACACGGCTATGTACTTTTGCATTTAGTCCTAATTCAATTCCTCTTCTGAATGAATCATCAATATTCGTACGAATAGGTGCTCCTACATCACTTAACTGCCCTATAGGAACCAGTTGATTGTCATATTGCATATTAAACAAAGTCAAATTAACATCAAAAACACTTCTTGACCATTCCACACCTATTTCTAAATCTCTCAATGTTTCATGAAGAGGTAATGATTCATTTGTTGCAGCTGCTCTGTATTCAGCTCTTCCCGGTTCTCTATTTGTTATTCCATAAAATACAAAGGCTTTAAAGTCTCTATTCGGGACTAAAGATACTCCAAATTTAGGGTTGAAGAACACATTGCTGTCTGTAAAATCTACATCAATTTCATCTTCATCAGGTCCTATTAATGTGTAATTAAAACCTCTAACTTGAAGGTCAATAAATGGATGTATTATTCCTAAATTCACATTCAATCTCCCATAGATGTTTGCTTCTCTTTTTCTAGCTCTATTCGTATAATATCTAAAAGAAGACTGCTCATCATCTTGAACTGACGAACGCCATATTACATCTCCAAAATGTAATCCATTGTACTGAGAAATTCCACCACCTAGAATAAAATTAAATCGTTCTTTTTTAACCTCTAGTGAATATATAGATCCTACAAACCAGTTACTTAACCATCTTTGAATAACGATATCTTGTGCCATAGAATCTGCTGTCACAGGTATACTAAAACGACTATGTTCTTCTGGTTCTATATTTGCTTTATAGTTTTCAAAAAAACCTTCGCCTCTAGTAATATGCCCCGTAACATTTAATGTAACATCACTTCCTAAAGCCTTTTTATATATTAATTGCCCATGACCTTGACGGTAATTATCTACCTCATTTTCATAAGGTTCATTAGGCCTTTCCGTTCCCGCAGTATTAAACGTTCTATCTGTCTCTAGCAATTGATATGGTAAACCATTCCAAGCTTGATAAGTAACTTCTCCTCCACTAAAAATATTTAGAGTTAGTGAAGAGCCTTCATCTACACGAGATGCTGAAAGAAAATAGCTATTCAAGTTTGCAGAAGCTCGATCAACATAACCTTGTGAATTTATTACAGATAATCTACCTTCCACTGAAAATCTATTATTCAGCAAACCAGTTCCTAAATGAATAGAGGCTTTATTGGTATTGAATGAACCTACAGCACCTGATAAAATAGCAAATGAATTTTGTCTTACATTTTGGGTATTTAGGTGAACCGTGGAACCAAATGCACTTGTCCCATTTGTAGAAACGCCTACTCCTCTCTGGACCTGAATATCTTGAACATTTGCTAAGAAATCTGGAAGATCCACCCAGAATACACTTTGACTTTCTGAGTCATTAAGTGGTACACCATTTATAGTAACGTTAGTTCTTGTAGCTTCTGACCCTCTAACTCTTATTCCTGTATAACCTATGCCTGTTCCTGCATCTGAAGTCACTGTTACAGAAGGTAACCAACGAAGCATATAAGGTACATCTTGCGCTATATTTCTAGAATTTATTTCTTCTCTTTCTATGCTTGAATAAGGAATAGGATCATCCTCACTCGCTCTAGTTGCTCCTATCTCTATCTCATCCAAAGAGTAAATATCACCACCTAGAACTAAATCAACTGTCATAGAGTTCTCTACCTCTATAACTTGCTCCACAGACTCATATCCAATATAACTTGCTTTTATAGTGTATGTACCAGCTTTTACATTATTGATTTCAAAACTTCCATCTTGTATCGTAGATGTCGCATATGGAGAGTCTTTCAAAAACACTGAAACAAAGTCTATTTTATCACCATCTTCATTAGTGATAGTACCAGTGATGTTGTACTGTGAAAAGACAGATGTAGACGTGAACATCAAAAAAATAAATCCTGCTAAATATTTCATAATTTCTTTTTAAATGTCTTCAATTTTATTAGTTAAAAGAAGAATTGTTAAATAAAATACATGCAGGGAAATACAAAGAGCATAGCATGAACTGCTATGTCCGAATCATTTCCCTTGGCGACACAACTCGCCCAGGTTCTGTGGGTATAATCTCAGCTAATAAAACATTAGCACCCCAAATGAACATGAATGCAAAGCTAGTAATAAATTTAGTTAGCATGTTTCCTTTTTAAAGAATTAATTTGCCTAATTGTCTTTTGAAAAGATAATTTACGGTCTCCTTTTACCACAGTATATGGCAAATCAAGTTTTTCTAACCATGATTTATATATGATAAAAAGACGTTCTCTATCTGTTTCATTTTCTCGTTGCGGGTCGGGGACCCACGGGATATCAGGATACATTAAGAAATAATGATCTACTTTCTGCAGATGAAACCATTCTAAAGTGAATTCATCAACAAAACCATACTTTTCTTCTTGCCAAATAACAAGAGTTAGCAAACAAGTATCTGAAATACACAGTTTACTTTTTTGTACTGCTTCTAGTTGTGCTTGGAATTGTAAATAAGCTATTTTTTGTATATCGATTTGTTTATAATCAAGACCGTTCTCATTTAAATATTCACGAGCTTTTTCTGAAACAAATTCCGCATTAAAAGTGTCTTTCAATTGATTCCACAGGCTAGTTTTCCCTGAACTTTCAGGACCAGTAATAACAAGATGTAAAGAATCGCGTTTCATTTATATTTTAAATATGATAAGTAATTAACTTGTATTCTTATTTTTGAGTTTTAAATGTAAAGGTAATGCATACTATAGAGCCATATTATAAATGGCGGGATTTATATTCTGCTGAAAACGACGATCGATCACCGTTCTATGGTAGAGAGTACGATGAATTCACCTTTACGAAAAAAGTATACAATTACTTCATACATCCACAATGGGATGATTTTGGCTCTAATACACTTTACGCTAAAATCATATATGTTGATTACAGCATGCACTACGCAGTAATAGAATTAATAGGAGAATGGAATGATTGCTTGCACAATGACATCATGTTTTTCATGAGAAATGTTATAGAACCGATGATGAGTAATGACATCAAATTCTTCATTCTCGCTTGCGAAAACGTTATGAACTTCCACGGATCTGATGATTGTTACTATGAAGAATGGAGTGAAGAAGTAAGTGGAGAAGGAGGCTGGATAAGCTTTATCAATATTTTTGATCATGTTAAACAAGAAATGGAAAGTGTTAATTTACAGTTTCACGCAAATCTAGGTCCTGATCTTAATGATGTACATTGGAGAGGAAGAAAACCAAATCATCTCTTTGAAGAAGTGGAGCGGAGGATGAATAATTCAGTAAGACAATTAGGATATTAATGCATAAATCAGGATTTATAAATATTTTGGGTAGACCCAATGTTGGAAAATCAACTTTACTTAATGCATTAATGGGAGAAAAAATGTCCATTATTACAAGTAAACCACAAACTACTAGACATAGAATAATTGGTTTACTCAGTACGGATGATTATCAAATGGTATTCTCTGATACACCGGGCATCATTTATGAGCCAACATATAAGATGCAAGATGCCATGAATAGCTTTGCTTATTCAGTTTTAGAAGATGCAGATGTACTTTTATTTGTTACTGACATCTATGAGAAATATGACAAAGACGATCCTGTTTTTAATAAAATAAGAAAAGTCAAAGTACCTAAGCTCCTTATAATAAATAAAGTTGATCAGATAAAACCAGAACAAAAAGTGGCACATGATGGCTTTTGGGATGAGATGGAATTATTTGATGAAAAGATGTACATCTCTGCAAAGGAGAAGATAAATGTTGATGTACTAATGGATAAATTAGTAGCACATTTACCAGAAGGTCCAGCCTATTATCCGAAAGATCAATTAAGCGATAAACCAGAGCGCTTTTTTGTAAGTGAGATCATACGTGAAAAGATTCTAGAGCAGTATAAACAAGAAATCCCCTACTCTACTGAAGTGATTGTTACAGAATTTAAGGAAAAAGAAAGCGCGAAAGGTGCAATTATTCATATTTTTGCAGAAATTTATGTATCTCGAAAAACTCAGAAGTCTATAATAATAGGAAAACAAGGAGCTGCAATAAAGCAACTTGGCACTTCTGCAAGGATATCGATTGAAGAATTCTTAGATTCTAAAGTTTACCTTGAACTCTATGTTCGGATAAAAGATAACTGGAGAAACGATGACAAATGGCTGAAGCAATTCGGTTATAAAAATTAAATATGCCTAAGATAGTGGCCATTGTAGGCCGTCCCAATGTGGGAAAATCAACTTTATATAATCGTCTTATAGGCGAACGTCAAGCTATTATTGATAATCAAAGTGGCGTTACTCGTGATCGAATTTACGGTGCATGTGAATGGAACGGTAAGCAATTTACAGTAATTGACACTGGTGGTTTTGTAAAAGGATCAGATGATGTATTCGAAGCTGCGATTCGTTCACAAGTGGAAATTGCTGTAGAAGAAGCGCATGTGATCATCTTTATGACAGATGTAACAACAGGCATAACTGACCTTGATGCAGAAGTAGCGGATATGCTTAGAAAGACAGATAAAACTGTCTTTTTATGTGTGAATAAAGTGGATAATAGTTCAAGACAACTTCTAGCAAATGAATTTTGGGGATTAGGTTTTGATAATACATATTTTGTAGCTGCCATTTCAGGAAGTGGAAGTGGTGACCTCTTAGATGGTGTTACCGAGGCATTGCCTCCTGAGGACGAAGAAGATGAGGAAGACATTCCTAAAATTAGTATTATCGGTCAACCAAATGTTGGTAAATCATCATTGACAAATGCACTTTTAGGAAAAGAAAGAAATATTGTTACGGCTATTGCTGGAACAACAAGAGATGCTATTCATGAGCGTTTCAACAAATTTGACAAAGACTTTTACATTATAGATACAGCTGGAATTCGTAAGAAATCTAAGGTTCATGAAGACCTAGAATTCTATTCAGTTATGCGAGCCATAAAAGCAATAGAGGAAAGCGATATCTGTATATTGATGATAGATGCTACTCAAGGAATTACTGCACAAGACTTAAATCTTATAAAGCTTGTTGTTAAACGTAAAAAAGGACTTGTCCTTGCTGTTAACAAATGGGATCTGATAGAAAAAGAGACGAATACAGCTCGAGATATGGAGACCAGTATAAAAGACAAAATTGGGATTTTCAATGACATTCCTGTAGTATTCATTTCAGCAACGGAGAAACAAAGGATTTTAAGAGTAATAGAACTTGCTTTAAAAGTATACACGAACAGAACCCAAAAAATAAGAACTAGCGTTTTAAATGAAATTATGCTAGCGGCAATAGATAAATACCCGCCGCCTGCATATAGAGGTAGATTTTTGACTATCAAATATGTTACTCAATTACCAACGCACTACCCCAGTTTCGCATTCTTCTGTAATAATCCGAAATACATTAAGGACTCTTACAGGTCTTATCTAGAAAATCAATTAAGGAAGAATTTTGATTTTGAAGGAGTTCCAATTACTATATACTTTAGGGATAAATAATGAATTATATACCAACAAAAATAGATGGTCTTTATGTGGTAGAACCGCGTGTTTTTGCAGATGATAGAGGCTATTTTTTTGAATCATACAGTAAGTTAAAAGAAGAAAATTCAGCCATCCATTATAACTGGGTTCAGGATAATGAGTCATTTTCAGAGAGAGGTGTACTACGAGGAATGCACTATCAATGCGGAGAACATGCTCAAGCAAAATTAGTACGAGTAATTCAAGGTGAGGTTCAAGACATCGTAGTAGATGTCAGAGAAGGAAGTCCTACCTATGGTCAATATCATTCTATTGTTCTTAGCGGTGATAATAAAAAACAATTTCTTATTCCGAGAGGTATGGCTCATGGTTTTTTAGTTTTAAGCGAAACAGCTATCTTCTCCTATAAATGCGATAATTTTTATAATAAAGAAAGTGAAGGTGGCATTCATTTCAATTCTCCTTCTTTGGATTTACCATGGGAAAAAATGATAGATTATAAAGTATCAGAAAAAGATCATATTCTACCTCATTTTGGTGAACATAAAAAATTTTAAATGTCCATTTTAGTAACTGGTAGCAATGGCCAAGTAGGCAGGGCAATTAAAATGCATTCTGCAAAAAGCCATTTCACTTTTGATTTTACGGACAGAAACAGTCTTGATATCGCTGATAAAGAAGCTGTTTTTGCATATATTTTGGGCTTAAAGCCCAAAATAATTATAAACACAGCTGCATACACTGCCGTAGACAAAGCTGAGGAAGAGGAAGGAAATTGTTATGCTATTAATGCCGATGCTTTAGGCTATATCGCTCAAGCAAATAATCAATTAGAAGAACCAGCTTTTATTATCCATATTTCAACTGACTATGTTTATCACTCAGATCATGAACTAATCATGGATGAAAATGAAAGTACAAATCCCCAGAGCGTTTACGCAAAATCGAAGTTGAAAGGAGAACTGTTGCTAAAAGAATATGCTGAGAATTTTCTGGTACTACGAACCTCATGGGTATATGATGAAGACGGTAAAAATTTTGTCAATACGATGGATCGTTTAGGATCTCAAAGAGCTGAGTTAAATGTAGTAAGTGATCAGATTGGAAGTCCAACTTATGCCGGTGATATTGCAAAAGTAATTTTAGATATTGTCGACAAGATTAACCAAGGCGAACAAGATAAATTAGCGGGAAAGACATTTAATTTTTCAAACGAAGGTTTTACAAATTGGTCAGAATTTGCTGTAGAAATTATGCGCATTAAAAATCATAATTGCGCTATACATCCTATACTTACATCTGAATATCCAACCGCAGCAAAACGCCCATTGAATTCCAGAATGGATAAATCTTTAATCAAAAAAACACTTGGAATTGATATTCCGAATTGGAAGGATTCACTAAGCTATTGTCTAAAAGAAAAATAAATAAATAGTCACATATAACATAAATAGCAAGAAAAGACGGCAAACTCGCAACATCAAAGTATGAATTAGCGTCTATAAATGTATATATTTGGATTAATGAAGACTAGGATTCTTTACATATTTACAATTGTTTTATTCAGCTTAGCTTTAAACGCATCACATAATAGAGCTGGAGAAATCACCTATATCCAAATTGATGATTTAACTATCATCGCAACAATCACCACCTATACAAAATCCTCTAGTGTTCAGGCAGATAAAGATTCCATATTGTTAGATTGGGGTGATGGTACAATGGATTTTGTATTAAGAACTAATAATAATGGAAATGGTCAAGAGCTAGAAAATAATGTAAAGTTTAATACTTACATTATGGAACATACGTATCCAGCAAGATCTACCTACACGATGTGTATGATTGACCCGAATAGAGTCGCTAATATTCAGAACTTAAATTTCCCTAATTCATCTAATTTAAGATTTAGTATTCAGACTACTTTCACCCTTGTAAACACACAATTTAACGGTACGAATAGTTCAGTGCAACTACTTCAACCTCCCATTGATTTAGCATGTGTAGGAGAAGTGTTCATACACACTCCAAATGCTTTTGATCCGGATCAAGGGGATTCATTAGCTTTTGAGTTGACAATGCCATTTGAAGAATGTAATGTTTTCGTAGAAGATTATGTATTACCCGACCAAATCATTCCGAATAATAATGACTTTAATTTTGATACTAAAACTGGAACGATTGTCTGGGATTCGCCCCAAAAAGCAGGTGAATATAATGTAGCATTTTTTATCCATGAATTCAGAGATGGCGTCCTATTAAACACCGTCTTACGGGATATGCAAATATTCGTATTTTCATGTGATAATTCACCACCTGTAATTGAAGCTCCTGATGAATTATGTGTAATTGCAGGAGATACGGTAAATGTAGAAATCACAATTACTGATCCAGATTTAGATGATTTGGTGATTACTGATGGAACAGGTGCTCCTTTCTTATTTGATGACAATCCTGCAACATTATCACCTGCAGGTCAGTATCTAGAAGTTCCATATACAGTTAATTTCCAATGGATAACAGACTGTAATGATATTTCAGATAACAATTATAATATTGTGATTAGAGCTGCTGATAACGAGTTCGATCAAAATCCCCCTGAAATCAGTGGTTTAGCTGACTTACATACCTTAGCAATAAAAGTAGTTGGTCCACCTCCTGAAGATGTAGATACTGAAATTCTCGACAATGCATTTAGGCTCGAATGGAATTCTCCTTATGACTGCGAAATTACAGAGGATATGTTTTTCCAAGGCTTTTCTATATGGAGAGCAGAACAAATGATTGATATTCCGTTTGACACCTGTGCTCCAGGAATAGAAGGTTTTGGTTATGAAGAGGTAACATTTGGTGTAACGAGTCAAGAAAATGGAAGCTATTTTTATATAGATGAAGAAGTGGAAAAAGGAATTACTTATTGCTATAGAATTGTAGCAGAATTTGCCCAAGTCAGTGAATTTGGCTTTCCATTTAATTTCGTGCAAAGTCTTCGCTCAGAAGAAATTTGTGCACAATTACCAAGAGATATACCATTACTAACAGAAGTTAGTGTACTTACCACAGATACTAATTCTGGAAGAATTTCTATATCCTATATTAAACCAGATCCTATACAACTGGATACTATTCAA
Organism: uncultured Saprospiraceae bacterium; assembly: GCA_964607315.1. Lineage (GTDB taxonomy): Bacteria > Bacteroidota > Bacteroidia > Chitinophagales > Saprospiraceae > JAHDFB01. The sequence continues at coordinate 10,055 of CAZSKA010000054.1, forward strand.
AATCCAGGACCTTATAGATATCAGCTTCAAAAAGCAGATGGAATTACTGGAGATAATTTTGTTGATATAGCTAATGCTTCCTTTATTTCACCTGATTTCGGCTCTACTATCCCTTTGAACTTTATTGATGAAAACCTGAATACTCAGGATCAAGGTTATAATTACAGAGTTGCATTTTTCGCCAATGGAGTAAATAATTTCTTTGATAATTCTCCTACATCTTCTTCTGTATTCTTAGGTATAAATCCCCAAGATGAAGTCAACCAATTAAGTTGGGAATACCAAACGAGTTGGGTCAATGAAAGATTTTTAATATTTAGAGAGAATGATTTTGGTGTGTTCACATTAATTGATTCTACAAATGAAAACAGCTATGATGATGTTGGTCTTATAAATGGAATAGAATATTGTTATTTTGTTGAATCCCAAGGATCATATCAAGTAGCAGATTTAGATTTTGACATTTTCAACAATTCAAACGAATCTTGTCAAACGCCTATAGACACCGTAGCGCCATGTACTCCGGAATTAACTGTAGAAAATCCTTGTGAAGAGGCTAATGTTGATACACCAGAGGAGTTTTTCACCAATATTCTGATGTGGAACAGAGTAGATATCACTTGTGATGCTTCTAATGACATTTCTGCATACAATATATATGTTAAAGAAAATGTAAATCAAGTAGAGCCAGAATTAATTGCAACTATTACTGACATTCAGGTAATCTCATTTGAAGATGTGCCGGACAGTGGCTTAACTGCATGTTATGCTATAAGTTCCGTTGATAGTACTGGAAATGAGAGTGCATTATCAGACTTTATATGTGTGGAAGATTGTCCTTCCTATATCCTCCCTAATGCCTTTACGCCAAATGGCGATGGAGACAATGATGTCTTTACTCCTATATTGTCAAGATTTGTGACTAGAATCAATTTCCAAGCATTCAATGAATGGGGTCAAAAAGTATTTGAAACCAATGACCCTTTGATAAATTGGGCAGGAGATAATTTTGGCGGATCACAACTAAATGATGGTGTTTACTATTATACATGTGAAGTTTTTCAGACTACCTCAGCAGGTGAGCAAATAAGCTTCAATTTCCTAAAAGGAAGTATTTATCTACTAAAATAAGAACATGTTTACTGGAATAATTGAGCAATTAGGCGTAATTACGGCTATAGAAAAGAATAGAGAAAATAAAACATTTACAGTAAAGTCAGCATTAACTCCTGAATTAAAGATTGATCAAAGTGTATCTCATAATGGCGTTTGTCTTACAGTAATTGAAATAGACAACGACGAATATAAGGTAACAGCTATAAAAGAGACTCTTGACATTACTGCATCTGGTAATTGGCTCGTAGGCCAAAAGCTTAATTTGGAAAGAGCAGCTAAGCTACACTCTAGGCTAGATGGTCATATCGTGCAAGGACATGTAGATTCTACAGCAAAGATCAAGTCTATAGAAAATGAAGATGGCTCATGGAGATATACTTTTGAGTTTCCTTCGGAATTTGCCCAACTTATCATTTCCAAGGGTTCTGTATGCGTGGATGGAGTAAGTTTAACTGCAATCTCCCCTACTCGAAACTCATTCCAAGTTGCCATTATACCATATACATATGAACATACTGTATTCCATCAGTACAAAGTGGATGATGCTGTGAATATAGAATATGATCTAATCGGCAAGTATATATTCAGGAAAGAAACTTTGAAACAACATGACTAGTGTGTTGGCAGTTAGTTTCATTAACTCAATTCTATTTTCTTAATTTCCAATCTGAAAGATTCTGATTTCTTATTTGCTCGTAAAATGGAAATCTGTTCTATTTGTTCGCCTTGAAAGCGAGGTAAGTTGAGTAATTGACCTCTGAAAATAGGTGCTAAATCTTCCAAAGGAATGATAATTTCTTGCCATTCTCCATTAGTTTCTATTTCTTTTGAATAAGAATAGTAATCTGTATTTTTTTCTTTTAGACGGAAATTAAATGCACCACCATCTCCTTTAATAGTGAGTTTGACATATTGATACCCAATAGTAGAAATCGCATTGAAATTATATCTCAATGAAGAAAACCCACCATTATTTTCTAATGAAACATGGCCTGAGTAATAACCATTTCCTTCTTTATTTAATCTGAAACCACCTTGTGATATGCCTCCCATTACACCATCATCGACGACTTGCCAATTTTCTAAATTAGATGATGGATTAAATTTAAAGATTACGAAAGAGTCTGTAAGTTGAATAAGCATGTAAAGTACAAATACCATATGTATACAACTCGTTTATAGAGTCATTGTTCTATACTAATTTTGTTTTAGGGTTTCACTTATTTTAAAGCTGAATTAGTATTAATTAGGCTTACGCCCAAAGTGTTTACACTCAAAATACTAGATAAAGTAATGAACTATACTCCAAATTGAGTTAGATGATGATCCAGATGCTTATAAAACATAGTATTCCATTCATCAAGTTTTAATTTCCCAAAAGAATGAGATTCCTTTCCATCGAAATGGGATTCTCCTAGTTGTTCACATTGGTTTAAATAAGCTATTAATCTAGATTTTTCCTTTTCAAAATCTCTTTCATTGCTTATAACAAACTGTGGTGCTGTTCTTCCATTTTTAGGATAAGCTTTCGGTCCACATACCTGAGATTTTGCGAAAAGCTTAATCATCATTTTAGCAAAAGCACCTGGTTTTTTATGAATATCCTCAAGAGACATTTCATAAGCAACATTTACATGTGCTAGCATTTGACTTGCATTCATTTTACCCCATTGCGGTTTTGTAGAAGCATCAAATTGATTGATTCTTTGTACGATTTGTTCAACAGTGTTCTTTTGAAAAATATTAGGAAAAGTCATAAGTTTCTATTTTATTTTTATAAAGTTAACCTTCTAATTTGAATTTCACAGGTAATGTATATTTAACTTTCACAGGCCTACCATCTTTAATTCCTGGGTTCCAAGGAGGCATTTCATCTAATATTTCCAAGCATTCATTTTTCATATCTTGGCAAATTCCCGATGGAACAGCTATATCTATTATTTCACCTGTATTAGAAACAACAAAATGTATAATCACTTTACCTTCTACATCATTTTGTCTAGCTTTCTCCGGATAAGACAAATTAGAGTATACAAATTCTAATAAATCTGCTTTAGAACATTCTTCTCTCTCTTCAATATCTAATATATGTTCACATGATTTCAAGTATGGAGACTCTTCTACTATCTTTTCATTAAAAGGTGACTCATCTACTAAAGGCTCGCCTTCTGTTACTATAAATGCATCATCTAAATAAAATCCTTTTGTAATTACATTTTTCAAAGAATCATATTTAGTAAAACCACCATCGAATTCATCAGCGATGTATGATACTTCTAAATATTTTCTTCCTTTAGAATCATAATATGTCCATAAATCCTCTTTTTTATTATTTTCATATTTTCCTTCTGATTTTAAGAGGCCAGACGGAAACAGGTAATTCTCCCATACTCCAGAAGCCTTGTCTTTCTTGTATTCTCCTTGGCTTTTAACTACTCCGTTATCATACCAATATATTACAGGGCCATCTTTTATAGTCAATTCTTCATCTATAAATCTTTCTTCCGCTGTTATTTGCATAGTCTCAGGAAAATATGTTCGTTTGATATAACAACAATCTGAGTCATAGCTTACCACATAATGATATCTACTCTTGATCAGAACTTCATTTTCCTTTAAAATTGGATAATACTTATAATCATATTTATGATTAAGTTGCTCTTCATAATCGTTATTAGAATTAGAGCCTAGATAAAAACAACCTGGTGTCGATAGTATAATAAGAACAAAAAGTAAGTATTTCAATGTCTTTTAATTGCGTTAAAAATGAAATTAAAGTTGAAAAAATAATTTTACAATGTGAAAAGAAAAGGACTTTAACTATTCCAAAAACATATCAACCCCCAGTTTTAAACTCAAGTAAATACGGCACTAAAGCTTCGTTCTCTTTATTTCTAAAATTATTAGACAAAAGAATTTGATAGATTTTGTTCGGTTCTAATTCCACATCTAAAGACCATGATTTAAAAGTTTCCGCCCATTTTCTATCGTTTACTTTCGGAAATGCCTCCCTACCAAGAGGCCCCAAGTCTAATCCACTATTCATTCCATTCAGTGCTTCAGAAAATTCAAAAGTAATTTGCTTAATATTCGGATTAACATCTTGACTTCCATTTTCAAACTGTTTTACGGTAGCAACTTTGGGCCTAGAGCCCCTATCCTCTTCTTTTAATTCAGCAATAGATTTTGAAAAGAAATTCAAATCATCAATAAATTTATCAATAGTATCAGTATCTGTATAATCCAATTCAATTAATGTTTTAACCGCTTCTTCCTTATCAGCCTGTGAATTCACATAAGTTTCAGCCATCTCATAACCAATGTGATAACCCAAGTCTCGTGTGCCAAATTGATTAGGATAATTCGACCATAGCCAATTAAACGTGTAATTATAAAACATCTCTTTTTCAAAAGCTTCTTTCACTTTAGGATTACCCTTCCCATATTTTATAGCAGGCGTTGATGAAGGCATATCCATAGCTAAGGTTGTAACATATTCAGCTACACCTTCATACAACGAAATATAAAGTAACTGATCTGAAATAGGCTGTTGTTGGGTATGCACATATTCATGGACATTCAAGAACACGAGATTCGCTTGTGGTTTTTCTTCTATTAATCCCTCTAGCCACTCTCTTGTTGCATCATCAAATTCTGAAACATCAGCTGACTCATCAAGCAAGGCAAGTTCCGCCCCTATCATAACCTTATCTCCTAATGTGGTACCATTTGTCCGCATACATCCCATGGCAATGTAAATTTTTGCAGGTTTTAAAGGAGAGTAAAGGTCTTCAAGCATAGTAATGCCCGTATTAAGGTCTTCCTTTATAGTATGAGCTTTCAAAGTATTAGCCCTTATTGACGCCCAAAATTTCGGATAAGTATTTATTAATTGGACATATTCTGCAGAGCTGTAATTCCTGACTTGCATAAGTGTGCCAAGACCTTCAGTACCTTTTTTTGTGTAAAGAGAATCAAAAACTAATACCTGTTCTGTAGAATCTTTGATTTTTGTAATGGCATCAAAAGCTTCCCAAAATAAATCAATATCTGAAGAAATGACATTGTTGTTTTTTGTTTTTTCTATTTTGGGTTTACACCCAAAGACGATAAGGATTGAAATGGTGCATAAGAGGAATATCGAGGGAAGAGAGAATGTTTTCATTTCATTAATTTAGTAACTATCTGAGGTAATAAAACTTTAGCAATTCTAAATTTATTTTGCAAAAAGCTGAGACATATCCTTGAATGCTTTAAATTCTAGAGCATTTCCACTAGGGTCGTAAAAAAACATTGTTGCTTGCTCGCCAACTTCACCTTTGAATCGAATCGTAGGTTCTATGACGAAATCTATTTTTTGACTTTTGAGTCTATCTCGTAATTCTTCCCAGTTATCCCATGTCAACACAACTCCAAAATGTGGGACAGGAACATGATGCCCATCTACTTCATTCGATGCACCAAGTGCATTCGCTTTTGCCTCATCAATATGAATAACCAATTGATGTCCGTAAAAATCGAAATCCACCCATCGATCAGATGAGCGTCCTTCGTTGCAATTCATAACTTCTCTATAGAATGTTCTCGTTTCATCTATTTCTCTAACAGGTATGGCAAGATGAAAGGGCATAATGGTATTCGACATGTTGCAAACTTTAAAATAAACGTAAGGGGTATTAAACCTAAATAAAGGTAAATAAAAAAGCCCCGAATATGAATATTCGAGGCTTTAATATTTTTTAGCAGAGTAACTTACTCAGCTGCTTCTATTTCTTCTATAGGCTTTTCAGTTGGCTTTACTAAAAGAGCCTTTCTGTTTACCAATCCTGTACCTGCTGGTATTAATTTACCAACGATTACATTCTCTTTCAATCCTTCTAAGAAATCTGTTTTCGCATTGATAGCTGCACTACTTAGTACTTTAGTCGTTTCTTGGAAAGATGCAGCTGAAATCCAACTGTAAGTTCCTAATGACGACCTAGTGATACCTAGTAATAGTGGAGAAGAAGTTGCTGGAACAGCATCTCTAAACTCTACTTGTTTCATATCATTTCTTTTCAGATAAGAATTCTCTTCTCTAATTTGTCTGACTGATACTAATTCACCTGCTTTCAACTTGTTAGAATCACCTGCTTCCATAATGAATTTCTTATCGAAAATCCAATCATTTTGCTTGAAGAATTCGTACTTTTCAACGTTCTCGCCTTCTAAGAATATAGTATCTCCAGCGTCTTCTATTTGAACACGTCTCATCATTTGACGAACGATAACTTCTATATGCTTATCATTAATCGCGATACCTTGAGAACGATATACTTCTTGAATTTCATTGACTAAGTAAGATTGTACAGCAAATGGTCCTTTTATGGCCAAAATATCTCTTGGAGCAATAGCACCATCACTTAATCGAGTACCCGCTCTAACGAAATCACCATCTTGAACAAGAATGTGCTTAGATAATCCTACTAAGTACTTTCTCTTCTGGTTTGTTCTATCGTCAGTTACGATAACTTCTCTATTACCTCTTTTGATCTTACCAAATGAAATAATACCATCTATTTCAGAAACTACTGCTGGATTAGAAGGATTTCTTGCCTCAAATAACTCTGTTACTCTTGGAAGACCACCGGTAATATCCTGAATCTTACCTAATTTTCTAGGTATTTTCACAATCTTATCGCCTGGCTTAACATCACCTCCATCAACAATTGATAAGTAAGCTCCTACTGGTAAGTTATAGCTTTTTAATTCTTCTCCATCAGGAGAAACTATCTTGATAGTAGGAATTTTCTTCTTATTCTTCGTTTCTATAATTACAGTTTCCTCGAAACCTGTTTGATCATCTTTCTCTTTTCTGAAAGTAACACCTTCTTC
>CAZSKA010000055.1:0-5364 GCA_964607315.1 uncultured Saprospiraceae bacterium
GTGTAGATGGAATATCATTATAAGATTCAATGTATGTACATGTAGTTGTTTCTATGATGTTTTTGGCTTTATTCTTATTTCTTCCAAGTACAAATGAAAGTTCGTGTCCATTAAGCTTATGTATGGCAAATGCTAATTGATGAGCAACTTTTCCAGTTCCAATGATACCAATCTTCATAACTTAAGATTTATTAAACCTCAAAACCATTCCTAGTCCTAATCCAACCATCATTAAAATACAACCTAACCACACAAAGTTTATACCTGGAAACTCTATAGCTTGGATGGCTAATATATCTTGACGCGGAACATTTGTTGCAACTTCTAGCGAAATATTAGGTTTGTCTAAGTTGTCTTTAGCAAATTCAATAGTTGCAGAACCTGTTTTTGGATCTATCTTGGTAAGTCTAGTGTAAATTGATTCTTGCCACCAAAGATCTCTTAGTGGAATTATTTGATTGTTGCGAATAATGAATTTTGGGCTTAGGTTTTTATTTTCACCTTGCTGATTTGTGATAGAGACAATACCTTCTACAGCAATATCTCCTTCTTCCACATATTCACTTAAAGTATCTAGTTTTTTGAATTGCTCGAAACGAACTTGATAACCTCTAAAATCCGTAGTCTCTCCCTGTTTTAAAACCAATGCTTCATATTCTAATGCAAAATCTGGTTTGATCAATTCTTCGAAAGATTGCTCATTAACTCGGAATCTAGAATGGAAGTTATCTTCATGAGAATGGAATTTATAGACAATCGCATTTCTCAAGACTGTAGCAGGTTTAGTCAATGCATAATTACCTACGGAATCCTTCAATTCAAGTGTTAATTGTAGCGGCACGTCGCCTGTTTCGGGTTTATAATCTGGATGGTTAGTTTCAAATTGGATGTCTTTTAGCTCTATTGTATAATTATCAATTGTAGCAATTTCATCATAAGCAAACGAGACGAACTGATAATTTAAAGTATCTTCCATTTCCTTAGCGAACTTAATATCTTGTTGGGCTAAAGGTAAAGATTCTACACTGACGAAAATATCCTTAAGGAAAAAATGTCGAGTTGCAGGATTTCTTGCTGCTATTTTAGTTAAGTCATTACTGTATAAAACATTGGGCGTAAGCCTAAAACGATCGATAGTATCCTTCCCATTCTTATCCATTTGGTTAAAATCGAGATCGAAATATTTGTTCTGACCAATAACCGTATCATTAGAATAAGTTACCCAGTAACCATTCATATACATAGGGCGATCCTTTAACAAGGTAATGTTTTTTCTAGCAGCTTCTGCATCCATAATCCCATCCATCACAAATTGATTTTCAGAGATATATTTTTTATTTAATCCACTTGCAATAACGCCAATTATCATAAGACCAAAACCACTATGAGCAAGCACAGAAGCCAAATAATTGCTCTTCTTTGGGGCCTGAACCCCTTTCTTTGGCATAGTATAAATAAAGATATGTTCTAAGCTAGCAATTATAGTGAAAAGAGCAGAAAACAATAACAAATGAAATTGAAAGCCTTTCAAGTCCAACCACAAATTCAGAATGAAATGCATAATAATTGTTGCGGTACCAACCACTAATAAATGATTTTTGGGTTTACCCCAAAAACGCTTTTTGGTCTTCTCATTGAAACGGAAAAAGATGCTAACTCCGCTTAGTAAACCAACAAGTACGGCAATCCAAAGCTGATATTTGTTGTAATGTTCAACAACATCATCGATAACGTATCCTATAAAATCTGGATTGAAGATAGCAATGAGTTTATTGAAAATTGGTAATGAGCTAGAAGCTGTAATCATGATAGCCGAAAAAAGCAAAACCAAACTACCGATAAACATCCAAAACTCCTTACTCGCTATCGACTCCTCCTTTTTAGGAGCGTCAATTTTCCTAATTCTCCAGAAATATAATCCAGCTGATAATAAAGTGAAAAAACCAATGAAGAAAGCTAGCTGGCTCTCTAATCCCATCTCCGTAAACGCATGGACAGAAGTATCACCTAAGATTCCAGATCTAGTCAATGTTGTACTATAAACTATCAAAATGAATGAAAGCATATAGAACCAATATGTTGATTTTACAGAGTATTTCGTGTTTCTAGCGATGAGATTGGTGTGAATACCTGCAACAAGAGTTATCCAAGGAACGAGAGATGTATTCTCCACCGGATCCCATGCCCAATAACCTCCAAAAGTCAATGCTTCGTATGCCCATGCTGCGCCCATCAGAATACCAATTCCCAAAATTGATGAAGAGAAAAGTCCCCATTTTAGTGTAGGTTTTAACCATGCTCTATATTCGCCAGTATGCAATGAAGCAAGACTGAAACAAAAAGGTATGCTCACACTCGCAAATCCCAGAAATAAAACAGGAGGATGAATCGTCATCCAATAATTTTGTAGTAATGGATTAAGACCTGTACCTTTTAGAAGACTAACATATTCTGCATTAGAGAACAAAGGAATATCCATGGTCTCTCGCAAAAATGTAAGCGGATTACTACCTAATTTATAAAACCAATCTCCAATCTCAAAATGTAAACCTTGGATCATGCTCAGAAGTACGAGCTGTATAAGACTCAGATAAAGTAAAACAGGCGCGACCCATTTAGAATTCTTCCACATGATAATCCATGCCAAGACATTATGCCAAAATATCCACAACATAAAGCTCCCTTCTTGTCCTTCCCAAAAAGCAGAGAAGACGTAACGAAATGGGAGTGCATCGTTGACATGAGCTTGCACATAGCTATATTCATAATGCTTATTTATCATCACATAAAAGATCAGACAAATTACGGCAATCATTGATATACCTTGGAAAGTATAAGCTCTATTGGCTAGACGTTTCCAACTATCATCTTTGAGTTGGGTGCTTTTAAGATAAGCAAAAGCACTTAGGAAAGTAGCTAAAAAAGAAGCAATTAAAAGAAACTGACCGATTAGTTTCGGCCACATTAATTCACCTACGTATTGTATCTCAACCATTCAACTGGGCATTCACAAATTCCTCTTCACCCTTATATTTCGAAGGGCATTTTAATAACATTTCACTTGCGGTAAAGGTATCACCTTGAAGTTTTCCGGTAACAACAATGGATTCACTCAGTTCAAAATCTTGTGGTTTAGAACCAATGTAATTCACTTTTTTGATCAGACCATTATCGTCTTTCATATAAAAACTAAGTAAGTTTTCATCAACTTCCGGATTATAAATGATTTCTTTTTCTTTTGCTAAGGTACCAGTAACAGTGAATCTTTCACCTTCAATTACATCAGAAAAGCTAGCATAAGTTGATATGTCTTTAGTGGCATTGATAAGTAAAAACACACCTGCCATAATCGCTATGAAACCAACGACATAAATCTTTTTCATATCAAATTATTTTGTGGTGCAAAAGTACGCATTTATTTCATTGTTATATGCGAAAATCGAATATCTTAGATTGATTCTAAATAAGATAGTTGTTGTTTATTATCAATTGGGATTCAAGACGACAAAGGTATGCGGTTTCAAATAGTTGGAGAATCTTGATTATAGAACGTATTTATAATAGAAGAAGATGCTTAGAGTTTAAATAATAAGGATAAATTTGGGTAAAAAAAAGCTATGTTAAGTGAGAGTTTGATGGAAATAGAATCAGCGAATATTTCGAATGGGGTAGAGGTGATATTGGAGGATGTGAATTTGAAATTACACGAAGCGGAGTTCTGTTACCTGGTAGGAAAGACAGGATCGGGAAAGACGAGCTTCATACGGACTTTATATGGAGAGAATAAATTAGGGAGTGGAGAAGTAAAGATTCTTGGGCATCAAATGAGTACTATTAAGAAAAAGGAGGTTCCAGTTCTTAGACGAAAGTTGGGTATGATATTTCAATCATTTCAATTGTTTCCGGAATGGACAGTTGCGCGAAACTTAGCATATGTATTATCGGTCACAGAATGGAAAGACAAAGATAAAATAAGGGCTAGGATAGAGGATGTACTAGGACAAGTGGGACTCACTTCAAAAATTAACGATCAGGTATATCACTTAAGTGGAGGTGAAAAACAGCGAGTGGCGATAGCAAGAGCTTTACTAAATGAGCCAAAGATTATACTAGCTGATGAGCCGACTGGTAATTTAGATGCAGAAACAAGTGATGATATTCTCTTTTTATTGAGAGATGTAGCAATGGCAAATGGGACAAGTATAATATTAGCTACACATGACCAGCGAGTCTTAGAGAAATTTCCAGCGCGGATGCTTCATTTTAATGCAGGGAGAGTCACAGAAGGTTAATCTATAGAGTCCGTTTTAACTATTTTTTGAAAAAAGTTGGAAAAAAGTGGAACGAAATGGGGTGCTCGTTACACTAATAGGAAATGATTTATTTATGAAAAAGATTATTTCTTTGGAACCGGGCGGATATTATTTGTTTGAGAGCTTAGCAAGTGGAAGGAGTTGTTATTTTAAGAGTGATGCAGAGGTTAAGTTATTTGAGGTATTGTTTAGGAGGTATGTTGGGACTTACATCCACATTCACAAGATGTATTTATCGTCGGAAGGTTATCAGATATTATTGAAACTCAAGAGCAAGGAATCGATACTAAGTAGATATAGAAAGAGCTGTGAAAGACGTGATAAGGCAGTTAAGGATAAATATATAGAGGAGCCATGGAGGATTGTTAGTGAGCAGGTTCGAATTTTTCACAGTAATTATGTTAAGGGAGTAAATGTGATTCGAGGCAGGAATGGCGTATTAGTACAGGAGAGGTATGTGAGGTATGTATTTGATGGGGAGGAAGAGTTAGTAAGGTATATAGAAGAGATGGATAGCGGGAAGGAGATAAATGGGCAGAAGGATGATCGATATAGGGTGGAAGAAGAAAGGAAGAAGGGTGTTAATTGGGGTGTTTTGCGAGGGGTTGAGTGGGTAGAGAGGTATATGGGTAGGGTGTTTCAAGATTTCGTAGTATCAGAATTTGTGAATTACACAAAACTCCTCCACTCCCATACTAATCCCCCCTAATTCCAAACAAAACCCTCACTTTTTTCTTAATTAAAATAGAAATTCCTTCAAACTCATTTCCAATTTCTATTTTAAATAGCATACCAGATCATATTGCCCCTGGCAACCTACATCCGCTTACCTTATTCTAAAAATAAATTCAACTTATAACCACTTTAATTCAACGCCAAGCCCTATCTCTTGAACGAATCAAATCCTATTTATGTAATCCCATACTTTTCACCTACTAATCCTATCCCATCTTCCTTAACACACTCACCGGTCCCTTATAAATCTCATTTGCCCATTCTCAAAAGTGATCATTAACACTTATGCATAGACTCCTTATTGAACTCCCTTGCC
>CAZSKA010000055.1:5464-16833 GCA_964607315.1 uncultured Saprospiraceae bacterium
TAACACTTATGCATAGACTCCTTATTGAACTCCCTTGCCATTATAGGTGCCATCCTAACTATATTCAGGATCCGTAAACTCACCATGAAGTATTCTCCCATCTACCTTAACACACTCACCGTTCCCTTATAAATCTCATTCGCCCCAATCTCAAAAGTGATCATTAACACTTATGCATAGACTCCTTATTGAACTCCCTTGCCATTATAGGTGCCATCCCAACCAAATTCAGGATCCGTAAACTCACCATGAAGTATTCTCCCATCTACCTTAACACGCTCACCGTTCCCTTATAAATCTCATTTGCCCTAATCTAAAAACTGATCATTAACACATATGCATAAACTCCTTGTTGAACTCCCTTGCCATTATAGGTGCCATCTCAACCATATTCAGGATCCGTAAACTCACTATGAAATATTCTCCCATCTACCTTAACACGCTCACCGTTCCCTTATAAATCTCATTCGCTCCATTCTCAAAACTGATCATTAACACATATGAATAAACTCCTTGTTGAAATCGCTTGCTATTATAGGTGCTATCCCAACCATATTCAGGATCCGTAAACTCACCATGAAGTATTCTCCCATCTACCTTAACACACTCACCGTTCCCTTATAAATCTCATTCGCCCCATTCTCAAAAGTGATCATTAACACATATGCATAGACTCCTTGTTGAACTCCCTTGCCATTATAGGTGCCATCCCAACCATATTCAGGATCCGAATACTCTATATTCTCCTGTAATAAAATCTCATTTCCCCATCTATCATATATTGAAAAATGATCGATTAGTTCTACATTGGAAGGATTAGTTAGTCCCTTAAATCGTATGTCTCTTTGCTCAGAATTGTCTGGGTTAAATGCATTAGGTATATATAATTTTGGTGTCGATAAATCAATCAAACTTAAAAAGATCTCTCTCGTTATCTCGCACCCAAATATATCCGTAATCGTGACCGTGAATAGTTGGCTTACACCCGCTGTATAAAACGGATCCAAGCAATTTTCACAACTTAATAAATTGGCTGGACTCCATATAATACTTGAAATTTCATCTTCTTCCCTGTTATGTTGAACTTCCAATTGAACATTAACATCCGTATCAAAGAATATCGTATCAATAGTCGAAACTTCTAATACTTCAAAGGTTTCGTAAAATATCATCGTATCAAATGTACATCCATTGTCTGAAATTGCTAAAATGTCAACAAAATTAGCCTCATTAATAGATTCTATAAAAATACCATCGTCTGAAAAAATATCATTGAAAAATATGGAATCTTCTTCTATGTTTTCTAAAATTATTTCTAATTCCTGATTCTCGCAATCAAATGGATTTATTATAATATTTGGAGAAGGAGATATAGTATCTATGAATAATTCTAATGAATCTGTATCACTACAAGAGCCTCCAATTCCAGCCGTTATAGTATATAGTCCTGGTTCATTTACGGTAAGCGTAGAATTCAATATATTTATTATATCGCCATTATGTTGCCAAAAATAGGCAGGTTCAAGCTCTACATTGCTTTCTATTGTTAATGTAACTAATGTGTTATTGCAATCTATTATTTCAGAATCTGCTATAAGATCTATTATTACTTCAACACGCTCATCTTCAATACTAATAGAATCTATGACAACACATCCATTTTCTTGTGTTGCCGCTAAAGTATAAACACCGCCTTCTGAAATTTCAACAAACACTTCATTAGATATAAATTCGCCATTTGGCCCTAACCATTGGGAAGTTATGAAATTCATAGAATCAGTATATCCTAAAATAGAGGTATTGTTTGAGCAAGTTAAATCTTCACCTCCTAATAAAATATCATTCAATAAAGTATCAATTGTAATTTCCCATTCAAATTCTACTGTACATCCATTGGAACCTGTAACTTGAAGGTTATATGTTCCTGCATCTGTTAATATAGGTTCACTTTCATCTGACATAAATAGATTAGGTCCAGACCAATCATATTGCAACCCATTATCCATGGTGTTGACTTCAACACCTATCTCGTTTATAGTACAATTTAACTCTGATTCATCAAGTGTTATTTCTAAATCTGGTGCTATGGTATCAATTGTAATATTAATTTCCTCAGTTATTAAACAGCCATTTTCATTTTCAGATACTATGATTAAACCTCCAGCATTGGAGCTTTCATAGTTTTGATTCATGATAGTATCACCTGTAACCAAATCTTCTATGCTAAATGAATTACCATCAGTAATAACAGTTATAATAGCCTCATCTTCTATACAGTTTATATTGTTAAATAAAACTTCTAAAGTGGGGCGGAGTGTATCAATTTCAATTACAAAATCTATTGTGTTTATACATCCATTTGATGATTGTACTTCTAAGGTGTAGTTACCTGCTTCTCCTGTTGTAAAGCTGTTGCCATTACTAGTTGAATTTCCATCCAGAAACCATGTCCCACTACCAAATGGTGTCGAAGTAAAAGAATTTGTAACTTCTATAATATCACAATTGAGTTCCGTTATTGGGTCAAAATCTATACTTGGCGATAATGTGTCAATTGCTATGATTACCTCTCTTGTTGTAATACATCCTATATCGGTTTCTGCAAAATAAGTATATTCTCCTGGCGTATTTAATGTTAAAATTTGTTGAGTTATGGTATCATTATTCGGAAGAATCCAAAATTCATTAACTGTGGCTATAGACGAACTTCCCATCAATGTAAGTTCTGGATTGTTACAGTCTAATGTATCAATTCCAACAATGCTTATTTCCGGAAAATCCTCAGCTTGTTCAACTTCAAAATCCATTGTCGTAATACATCCATTTATTCCTTCCACTACTACAGTGTATATTCCAGAAACACTGATGTTTAATGTGTCCTGGTCAAAAACGATATCATCTGGACTAGTCCAAACAATATTAGCAATAACTTCTTGACTATTTATAGTTAAATCTGTATTTGGATTATTGCACGTTAATAAATCAAAATTTACATCAATCATTGGTTCTATAAAATCTTCAGAAATAAATACAGAGTCTATAACTTGGCAACCAGTAGGACTGGCAATCTCAACAATATACCATCCCGAATTCGTAATGATGATGGTATCAGTACCTATGTTAATCCCATTATTGAACCAGGTTGATGTGATATCTGGACTAGCAACATTTACAAAGTAGAGCAATGAATCATTATTACAATTCAATTCATTTGCGCCTTCTATTGAAAAATCAATTCCACTAGACATTTCTTCAACTTCGATGAATTGAATACTTTCACATCCTACATCATTTATTATTGTTACAGAATACACTCCAGCTGAATCAACAATAATTTCTGTGGTATTCAATTCTCCTGTTGACCATTCTATTCCAGTAAAAGGATCTGTAAGAAGGAAACTAATTGTAGCTTGCGGAGTATTACAGTCAATTGGATTTGAAACCTCTAGATTTATTGGAATAGTATCTAAATCTTCTTCAACTTCTATAATAAAGGTATTTGTGCAACCACTTTCAGAATCTTCAACAAATAGGATATAGCTTCCCACGCAATTCGTTTGTAAAATATCTTCCTCAAAAAACATAAATCCATTAGGAAATTGCCATGTATAATTGTAAGGAACAGTTGATCCTGGAATAATATCTATATCTGTAAAAGGATCATTACAAGTTATAGGTGAAATGGGATTGTAAAGAACATTTGGGACAGTAAAATTAACTGTAACCATTACATCTAATGTTTCTACACACATTTCACCATAACTCAATTCCACTGTATAAATTCCGGGCTGGTTAACATCTATTTGAGTATCTGTAGGATCTGTAAGAATATTGCCATCAATTGTTGTCCACAATATACTTGTAGCAGTTCCTAAACTGACATCTAATTCTAAAGTTCCTATTGGACTAAAACAATTTAATACAGGTGGTTCGATTATCTCTGCTTCAAATTCAGCTACTATTACATCTACGGTCTCTTGAACTTCACATAATTGCCTGATTTCTATATTATCCATTGCAAAATCATTTCCACCTGCCGCTGTATTCTGATTTACAATACACATCTCCATAGTTGTTTCACTTCCTGAATTCCATACTTCGTTGAATTCCTCAGGTATACATACAGCTCCTCCTGAAATTGGAGCCCCGATTAATACTCCATTTGCAGAGAATTGAAGTAATGGTGCAGGATTATTTATATTCATTATATCGGCACTTAAGCGATAATCTGTGTTTGGACAAACATTTACCATTGTACAATAAACATTGACATTAGCTTGAGTAGCGGCGTTTACTACCATCATATCTGTTCCATCAATTGGGGGACATTGATTCTGCCACGCTAGAGGAACTGCATCGTCTATATTAAATGAAGCTTGTCCTAATCCATTTACCATGGTATTTGGATTAAATGTATAGTCAGATGTGAACCCTACAAATCCTTGTGAAAAATCACCATTTATAACTAAATTGTTATCTCCTTCTCCATTTGCAGTGAATGTGAAAGTTGTGTTTTGATCAATAAAAACAGAGTGTGTTAAAGATGTAGAATTTGAAAAGCCATTTGTTGAAGTCCATTGGAATGAAGTGAAATTTCCTGTAATATTAGCGCTTAAATCGACAAAACCAGCCTCACAAAGCTCTATGTCATCAGTTAAATCTACTGACAACGTACAATCTGTATTCCATGGTTTGGTTGTCGCCCCTAAATTTGATTTATTTTGTTTTAATGGTTCATTTGAAAATGAACAAAAGGATAGACAAAGTAAGAGTATGAAAAACGTAGAATTACTATGGAAGGGCTTGTAATATAACATGAAACAAATAAAAGAAATAAAATCGATTTCTTTCAATCATTTTTTCATGATTTATGTTATTTATTTGATCAATTTCATCATTTCTCTAACTTCTTCTTTTGTGAAATGTCGCCATTGTCCTACTCTTAGATTTCCTAGTCTGATATGCATAATACGAACCCTTTTCAAACTCTTTACTTCATAGCCTAAATATTCACACATTCTCCTTATCTGCCTATTCAATCCTTGTTTTAAAATGATTTTAAATTTCTTTTTGTCTAATTGTTCTACCTCGCATGGTAACGTTTTTGTTCCTAATATTGGAATGCCACCGCCCATTCGTTCTATAAATCCTTTGTTTAAAGGTCTATCTACTCGAACAATATACTCCTTTTCATGCGCATTCCCTGCTCGTAATATTTTATTTACAATGTCCCCATTATTAGTCATGAAAATCAATCCTTCACTTGCTTTGTCTAAGCGACCAACATGGAAAAGACGCTCTTTATAATTTATGAAGTCAACAATATTTTTTGATTCTCTTGTATCTGTAGTACTTACAATTCCTCTTGGTTTGTTCAACGCTATGTAAACAGCTTTAGGAGCTTTAGATATACGCTTATCATCCAACAAAACCAGATCACTTGGTAGAACACGGTTACCCTTTTGGGCCACGACCCCATTAATCTTTAATCTACCAGCTTCTATCCATTTATCAGCTTCTCTCCTAGAACATAAACCTTTACTGCTTATGTATTTATTCAAACTGACCGAGGAATCTTCCATTACCTAGTCATAAGATCTACAGCACTTGCAACATCTTGGACAGGAAACTTACAAACTTTGTTTTGACATACATAAATGAAAGTTTCGCCTTCTTGCAATTTGCCTTCTAATAATTTCAACTTACCCTCTTCTTCACCACCAAGAAATAGAGCATCAGGCAAGAAATGAGTTTGCATTTCTTCTCTTAAAGTTGCTGCATCAGGTCCTACTATAGCAATCTCATATGGTGTATGCACCATTTCATTATATAACATTGCCCAGTTTGAACTGAAATCTGTCCGATCACTTGCAACTAACTGCTGATTCATATTACTAAGCATCTGAACAGCTTGATCGATGTATTCTTTTTTATACAACAAAATCCCTAATTCATTTAAAGCCCTTGCCATAGAAGAATTACTTCCAGGAACAACATTGTCATTTAATTCAGTTTTGCGAGCAACAAGAGGTGGATCAAGGTCTGACGTATAATAGAACATGTCTGTGTCAGGATTCTTGAAATGTGCCAATACATGTTGAGCTAACAAGTCAGCATGCTTCAAATAATCAACTTCAAAAGTTATCTCATATAAATCAATTAAAGCAATGATTGTCAAAGCATAATCGTCCAAAAATGCATTAATTGTTGATTTTCCCTCTTTAAAATTTCTATTTAAACGACCATCATCCTGCATCTGCTTATTAAGAATGAATGCCATAGCATCTATCGCGGTTTGTTTGTAAGATGGATTTTTTAATGCTTTATAAGCCTCTACATAACCACTTATCATAAGTGCATTCCAACTCGTAATAATTTTATCATCTAATCCCGGTCGTATTCTTTTAGAACGAACCTCCATCAATTTCTTGTTACTTCTTTCAATAACTGCGTTGAATTCCTCTTCTTTCATATTTCGCATGAATGATGACTCTTTCATGCCAAGATTAACATTCAATATATTATGACCTTCAAAATTTCCTCCATCTTTAACATTGTAATAGCTAGCAAATATCTCATAATCTCCTCCGAGTAATTCCTTTAATTCTTCTGTATCCCAAACATAGAATTTACCTTCTTCTCCTTCACTATCAGCATCTAATGAACTGTAAAAACCATTACTGTCATCAGTCATTTCTCTTTTAGTATATTCTAGCGTTTGTTCCACAACTTCCTTGTATAATGGATTCTTTGTTGCCTTGTAAGCCCGCGCATACAGAGCAACTAGTTGTCCATTATCATAAAGCATTTTCTCAAAATGTGGAACTAACCATTGAGCATCAACAGAATAACGAGCAAAACCACCACCAAGCTGATCATAAATTCCTCCCTTAGCCATTGCCTCTAACGTTACATCAACGGTCCTTAAAACTTCCTTATCTCCTGTAATTCGGTATTGTTCTAAGAGATATTCATAAATAGAAGGCATGGGAAATTTGGGGGCACCCAAACGACCTCCTAATTCATAATCAGTGATATTAAATATGTTTTTGTTGAAAACGGCTAATTGTTCCTTATCAAATGAATTTTTTGATTCCACTTTAAGAATTCCATCTACCGCTTGAACACCCTTTGTTAATTGATCCGCATTGTCAACAAGCTTCTGGTAATCTTCACTTTTTAACTTAACAAATTGATTAAGAATTCCCATCCATTGATCCTTAGGAAAATAGGTTCCAGCCCATATGGGGCGTCCATCAGGAAGTGCAATGGCATTTAAAGGCCAACCTCCACTTCCATTAATCAAATTACAAGCTGTCATGTAAACATCATCTACATCTGGCCTTTCTTCTCTGTCTACTTTTATGGGCATAAAGTGTTCATTCATAATCGCTGCTACCGTACTGTCCTCAAAAGATTCATGTTCCATTACGTGACACCAATGACATGCCGCATAACCAACTGAAACAATCAATAATTTATCCTCTTTTTTTGCTTCAGCTAATGCTTCTTCATTCCATGCATTCCAGTTTACCGGATTATGAGCATGTTGCAGAAGATAAGGTGACGTTTCATTTATTAGGTCGTTCGTAAACTCGTGTTCCTCAGAAGAATGATTCATATTTGTTTTTTTAGAGTGGCAAGACAACATACCAATCAAGACGATTAAAACTAGCAATAATTTGTTCATACGAAAACTACTTATTTCGCAAATGTCGTTAATTACATTGTATCCGTTAAATTTTTATGATTTGATTAACGTGGGTGGTACTTTTCATTACGTAAAAACTCCATGAAAAGTCGGAGTATTCCATGGTTCGCTATTCGCTCCGTAACTGCTTTTACATTCTTATTTAGTTCAATTTCTTTAGTATAAATAATTATTGGCATAATACGGGTTAAAGCAGTCACCACTCCCTCTCGGTCGCGCATTCCATGTTCCTACCACTTGGGACAACAACCTTATGTATTCATTTTTAATTCCTTGCAGCACTTTCATTTGTTTTATCGTTTTAGCCTAATAAAATATTAACTATCATGCATTTATTTAGACTATTTTTTGTCATCTCTTTTATTCTATTCCAATCTTGTGAATATCATCATAGAATGCAATTTACTGTTGCTAATAATACTAATGAAAATATGGAATTGTTTTTAAGATT
Source organism: uncultured Saprospiraceae bacterium (assembly GCA_964607315.1). Lineage (GTDB taxonomy): Bacteria > Bacteroidota > Bacteroidia > Chitinophagales > Saprospiraceae > JAHDFB01. The sequence continues at coordinate 13,627 of CAZSKA010000055.1, forward strand.
TAAGTCAGATAATACTTTTGTTGATACCTTGAAAATAGATGAGGAAGTTGTCATAAATTTAATAGATGGTGTTGGGGCAAGAACAGAAGATATCATGGACGGAATTGATAAAATTTGTATTGATTCATTTTATGTAATATCTTTTAGTGGAAGAAAAAATATTAATGACCTAAAAATCTTTGAAGATTGGCAATTAATTTATCCAAATGAAGAGCATTTTGAAGGCATTGTTTTAAGATCAATAACTGAAGAAGATTTAGAATAGTATTTTTGACTCAATGAAACTTGCACAGTATTTTAAGATATTCTTAGATATAGCATGGATAATAGGCATGCTTTATTCAATTTATGTTCTTTTTTGGCTTGGATTCTTTGAATTTATTTTACATAATTCTTTGTTTTTCAAAGATGAAAAAAATATACCCTTTCTAAGTTTTGTAATTCCCAGTATATTAAATATTTTTCTTCTGCTATAGTAAAGAAACTATCTTTGATATAAAGATGCCTTGACATGAAATCTCCAATACGTATATTCACAATTATAAACTATTCTATTGTCGTTTATTTTCTCCTTATTTTCCTTAGCTATAAGTTTGAAATAGACTTTGTAGTATTGGGAGTTTTACGTGAATTGTTGACAATACCATTTCTCCTTGCACAACTTGTGTTCATAATTCTTGGTATTATTCAAGTTTATAAAGGAACTAAAGAGTTAAGTTTTGTGGTCAGTCTTATAGCATTAATTCTCTGTGCGATATTGACACTTGGTAGTTTCTTTTAAAAAAAATAAGACATTATCATACATACTCTTTGGGGGTAACCCCATTTAAAAACATTACAAATAAGTATAACACAAGTTCTTACGTCCTTTCTGTAATAAATAATAAATATCTCACTTTATGAATATTAAGAGGTTTACAGAAAAATTATTTCCTTTAGCATATTTGTTACTCTTTACTTCTCTACTTTCTGGACAAAGTTTGATAGACAGTAGACAGACTAGTGCATATACTTATATTTATAAAATTACTAATAAGGAAGCGAAAAAGATTCACAAGAAAAATGTTTGGGTAGTTGATTCTACTTTTTTTCACACCTTGGTAGATTCTTTTCCTACTAATCAAGAGTATAACGAAAATCTTGATGTTGGACATTATATAAAATCCTTTAGCTTAAAAAATAAACAGCAATTCTCAATTGCATCTATCCAGGATTTTGATGTCTTTATTTTCAATAATAATACAGATTTGAATATTCAAATTTATGACTTGAATGGTGAAGTCATTACTGACGCAGATATTCAAGTATCATGGAAGAAGCTACGCTACAATAAGGAATTAAAGACTTATGTTGATAAACGGTCTAATCTAAAAGGAATTGTAAAAGTTACCGTCAATGATTTTACTGCTTACTATAATCTTAATAGAGAGCTAAATAATTCTTTTGTTAAAAGAAATTCTCGGAAAATTCTATGGTCTCCTCCAGTAAGAAATGTATGGAAACCTATACGATTTGTTATTCACTTACCAATAGATGGTGTAAAGTCAATTAAACGCAATTATAGTCTTGGAACAATTTATAGAACAAGGAGTTTTTTTGTGAAAAGCTATAATAGAGTGGCTTGTTTGTTTGATGATTATTATTGTTATGAAAAAAATTGGGAATTTGAAAGTCAACATTCAGGTTATTTAGTGTTTAATAAACCAAAATATCTTCCTGGTGATACAGTAAAATTTAAGGCTTATATCCTAGACAAAAAAAAGAAGCCAATAAAAGATTATGTAACTGTAAATCTGTATAATTCAGGGAAAATCACAAAACTTACTGAGCTAAAACCCTATAATAAAGGCGGATATCATTTTCAATTCTATTTGCATGATTCTCTTGAACTTAAATTAGATAGCTCATATAAAATTTATTTAGAGAATGAAAACGGGAATACATATATCTCTAATTATTTTACTTACGCAGACTATGAACTTTCAAAGTTGAATTTAAATATTCGTACAGAAACAGAAAATCACTTTAAAGGTCAAGATTATAAGTTATATATTGAAGCAAAAGATGAAAATGAGCTAAATGTTCTTGATGGACGTGTAGAAATTTTGATCAACCCAAAAGAAAATTATCAGTTTTTTGATAAAAAAGTATTTGTCCCTGATACATTACTTTTTTTTAAACAAGATCTTGACAAAGGCAAAGAAACAGAAATTGATCTTAGTAAGTTAGATTTTCCACCTGTAAACATGCGGTATAATGTCAGGGTTAAATTATTGAATTCAGATAATGAAACATTAATCGAGAATAAAGAAGTAAACTATTACCATAAGTTAGATGAATTCAAAATTGATCTAGAAACAGATTCTATACATTTTTCATATTTAGAAAATGGAATAAATGAAAGATCGAGTGCAACTATTAGTTCTTTAGATAATTATGGGAATAAAAAGTCAATTTATGAAGGAGAAATTCCATGTAAGTTAGCATTGAATCCATATATAGCTAACTATGTTGTAGAAAAAAAAGATCTATTTAGTGACTTTGATATTTCAAGTGAAGCTTCTTTAATTAGATGTCTATCTGAGAGAACATCTGATTCCATCTATATCCAAATTGTAAACCCCAGAGGATTAAATTTTCATTATAATGTATACTACAAAAATAAGGAAAAGGAAGCTGGATTTGTTAATGTACTAGATTACCAAGCAAAGACGAAATCCAAGCTCAATTACTTTATTTCAATGAGATATCTTTGGGGTGGTAAAATCATTGAAGAAAATTATAAAATTCCTTTTGTTGATAAAAAGTTACATATTGATGTAAAACAACCCAAATTAGTTTATCCTGGTCAAGAAACAACAATAGAAGTTCTTGTAACTGATGTTGATGGAGCACCAGTTCAAGGGGTTGATTTAACAGCTTATTCTTTAACAAAAAAGTTTAATTATGAGGCACCTGAATTACCTTATTATGGAACAGAAAAAGGAGGTAAAGACATTATAAACAACTTTACATTAGAAGATAAATATTCTGTAAAGAACGGAGCTCTATCTTTGAATTATGAATCTTGGAAAATATTAGCCGGAATTGATTCTATTGAATATTACAAATTCATTTATCCAGAAAATGAAATGTATAAAACTGAGTTTGTTTCTGAAGATTCAATAACTCAATTCTCACCATTTGTTGTATCAGAAGGAAATATTC
>CAZSKA010000056.1:0-16558 GCA_964607315.1 uncultured Saprospiraceae bacterium
ATTGAAAGATTAAGTAAAAAGAAATGCGACATTATGGAGTTAAATTGGTATAAAACACCCAGATTTTTTGGGCTTAAAGCCCAAATAAAAAATCATCATTGCTCGTCTAAAACAAGCTTTTTCAGAATAGCTTCTTGCTCTTTTTTATCACATTTTATACCATCTCTGTAAAAAGCAATCATTTCCATTTGATCACTTTCCCATACCAAGGAAGCTATATTATCTGGACTTATCGTATGTCTACCTACTACCTTTTCCGTAATCCAATCTATTTTCGGATAACAGATATAGGCTAATTCGGAACAAACAATTTTCTGGGTAGTATTGATATCAAAATTAAAATCATACTCCTTCCCAAGCTGTCGAAAAGCTAATAATAAAGATGCTTTCTTTTGTTTTTCACTTAACTTTTCATCAAAAACTGGTCTCAAAATAACGAAGTCATCAACATTCAAAAAATCATCCAAAGTACTTAACTTAACTCCTTCTCTTAATGCCTCTACTATGAATGTTCCATCTTCACTTGTCATATCTCCACCTGGAGCAATACTACTCTGATGCTTCTTTATAACTTTATGATTCCACACACCCATGTCCTCTATTTCTTCGCCATTCCCAATCCAAATTGCAGCATGCCCAAAATAACCTGGAATGAATTTATCTGTCAATCTAAACGGTGTCTTTTCCAATAGAATATCCAATGGTTGTAATTGATCCAAAATCTCTTGCTTAAGCACTGAATCTCTGTACATAATCCCTGTTCGAGTCGCAACCATTCCTGTGGTATTACCGAACAATTTACTAAGATCATTCAAATTATTATTGCCCACATCCGCAAGATAATCGCTTATAAACAGTTGTGAAAGTCTGATTTTCTTTCTTAAAACGCCGGTATTTTCTGTTCTTTTAAGAAAGTCTCTTGATGGGCTGGCATAAATCAGATCACGTAGAAATAAGTATCCTTCATCTTCTTCACTAGCAAACAACTGTTCTCTTCTTTCCACGAACTTGATGCCTTTTATTATCCTATTCTGATTCTTGATGGAATTTGCAGCTTTAGACACTTCATAAAGTTGATTTGGGTTGACCCCAAAGCCTAAATCTTCTTCATTTGCAGCTCTTCGTGCTCTAGTATCTTGCTCTAGAAGTACTACTCCCGTTAAGTAATTATCATAAAGAATTAATGCGCATGCTGTAGATAACATTACAGCTTTAGTACGCTGTATCTCGCTAACATTTTTCTTTTTTAGAAAGGCCTGGGAAATTTTCATAGCATTCTCATACTTGTATGTATAGGCATACAAGGAATCTCTTAAAGCCATGAAAGTATTTGTATTACTTTTTATGAAAACGAGATTTTGAGCACCCAAAGGTTTGTCAGGTTCTGCTTGCAATTGCTTAGCGAACTCTACCATTTTAACTCTGAAATAAAGACTTCTTTCGTATAATCGATTGACTTCATCTATCTCAAAATCAAGCAATGTATCTAAGTTTTCTACTTCTTTTAATTCTTTATTAAGCTTAGAAACCGAAAGACTTTTTTGACTAATAACTTCATTGCTAAAAGCAAAGAATAATAAGGCGATAAAAATGCTTAGGTTTTTCATAATTCATTCATGTTGTTATTCAAAGATATAATCTATTAACAAATACCTTAAAATACTTCTTTAATCGTAACAACCTACTCCAGCTGGACCCATCAAATACTTAACTCCCAATGTTCCCCATAATACATTATTCCTAAAGTCTGAACGAATTTCAGAACTTCTCCAACTTACTGAATAAGTGATATCCACCTTTTGTAAAATCTGAATTTTGAGCCCAACATATGCTTCAAAAACAACTTTTCTTGTATCAGCGAATGAGTAGAAATGACCATTACTTAAGCCATATAATCCATTCAAATGATAATTATAAAGTACCGCTTTTGCAGTAGCTCCTCCTACCAATGAAAAACCCATGTTATCATCATTAACTGCAGCTGAGCTAGGGTTATTCGTATCTGTATAGGAGATTCTATTAATAACAGGTTCTACATTCATAACTTTTCCAAAGTCAAATCCTAAACCAACATTCGTATAATATCCTAGGTTTAATTCCGGTCGAACTTGGAACACCACTCTCCTAAAAGGAGTCCATAATGCTACTTCTGATGAAAGAGAATATAGAAAAACTGGCAGTACATTCTTGATTACTTCACCTGTAGGAAAATCAGCTGATTCGTCTCGCTTCCACAGAATTCCATCTGGACGACCAACACCAAAAATCCGATCAATTCCTCTTCCTATTCCCGTTCCACCTAAGCCGAAAGCAAATGAAGAATTGAATCCCATATCGAATACTTTTGCACTATGGATAATTCTTTTGGTGCCGACCAATCTTCTGCTACTTCTGAAACCTAAATATGTTGAAAATGGTCTATCATCAACTAAACGGTAACCTTCTGCAACAGCTGCATCATATGCATCTGTTTCAGCATTTATATGAGTAGGGCTAAATCCATTCATCGTGAAAACGAAATTATGAGATTCATAATCATCTCTAAAATCCCTTCTATAAAGAATATTATCAAGTACAATATCTATTTTCTCTCTTACCCAAGGTAAACCTAAATAATACGAATTTGCATATTGGCCATAAATCCCAACTCTTAAAGCAGTTGTATAATTAGCACCTAAATGAGGATTAGGTACATTATCTTCATTTCTTCTGAGGAAATCAGCAAAATAATCTTGATCAAACTGTAGCTCTACACCAGATAAATCAGGTTCAGCTTGGCCAAATAGAAAAGATACGTGTATTAATAATACGGAAAGAGTAGCTAAAAATTTCATATAGGTTTAAACTCTTGTAAACAGATTAAAATTGTCGCTATATATTAAAAAATATTCGAATATTAAATTTTGACTAAAGATAAAAGAGGTTTCAAGGTTCTTTTAGATAAAATCATCATTCAGGCAATTTCAATTTATAAACATTCATTTTACCTGCTTGATAAAGAAGACTGTCGATATACGGTTGAAATTCTTTCTGATTGTTCAGTTTTTCAGAGTTGGAATACATGTATTCGAGCCCTTGTCTTTTGACCATATCATGAATAAAAGGAATGGGTAAGTTATCATCTGCAAAGATATTTCCTCTCTTGTCCAATATATAAGGCAACATTACGTGAGACATATCATTAAGCATAATAACTTTAGTATCTCGAGGAATAATATGCTGTAGCTCCTCTTGATGATGATACAAATCCATATCAACCTGAGAATTTCTGTTGTCCCAAGTATCCTCTATTATGTTCAAAATATAAAAGCCCATAAAAACAGTAAAAGCAAACAGAAAATAGATTGACCATTTCTTTGAAAGATGGTACACAAACTGTATTCCATATCCAACTAAAATAAATAACCATGGGATAAATGGAAACATGTAGTAATCGTGAACATGAGTGATCGCATGTATTTCCAAAATAAAATAAAGAAAGGATACTCCAATATAAGCCATCAACCATGGTCTTCTAGTTTTGGATCGTAGAAGCTGAAATATTCCCAAGATAAAAAATGGCCATAACGGAACGTGAAGCAGTCTCTTAGGAAACATAACTTCCGCATGATAAATTAGATATCCTTTTATTTGCGTCCAATCAGCATGACCAGAAAAAACACTTTTTGTTACAGGGTTTCCCGTCCAATATGGAATAACCCATGCATACCACGCAGCAGCAGGAATCAATGCAACACTTTGAACAAGCACATATACAAAATGGGATTTTACTAGTTTTTTCTTCTGATATATATCCTTAAAGAAAAGAGCAATACTAACACTAGCAAATAATAAAAAAGGAAGCTTAACCAATGTGGCTAAAGTCAAAAACAAGGAAGCATAAACCAAGTGCTTTAGTTTTTTACCATCATTATGTTTAAGAATCCAAAACATATACCATATACTCAGACTTAAGGCTAAAACATCAGGTAATGGATTAATTGCATACTGAAAAATAACAGGAGAGAATTGAAACAAAGTAGCTGCAATCCAGGAAACAATTTTCTCTTTGGTAAGAAGTAGCATGAGTTTATAAAAACCAATGACTCCTATACAAGAGAATAAAAACATAATTAACCTTACCAATAGCATATGTTCTCCGGTGACTCGCTGAATCATAGCAATTGACCATTGCATAACAGGAAACTCATACCGGTATATATTATCTCCGCTATTAAAACGTGCCGTTCTGGGATTAAAAATATTGGCATCATGTCTAGTGAAATTTCTGATATTCCACATGGTTGTTGATTGTCTCCAAAGGTGACTTCCTTGTATATCCAAGCTCATAAATTCTTGGTGGAGTAAGCCACTGAAAAGACATGAAAAAATTACTGCAAGAGCAATATTTTTTTGTAAAAAGTTAATCATTTGATTCTGACATAATGAATGTCAATATTAAGACATTCTGAGAATTAACTGTATGAAAAACTGAATTATAAATGAATTAAAGAGAAAAAATCGCCGATAATTTTGCAATGTTTACTATTAATTTTCATATCCCTTTTCCATTAGAAATTTATTCCATAATAATTTCGATTTGAACATTATCTTTCCAGTTTTTCAACAAATTTTCATTAGTGCTTAAAGGAACGACATGAAATAAACTGTACGAAGAAAACACCTCTGAATCCTCAACATGTTCAATAATTACTCCTTCTGCGTTAATATAGTTCGAATGTATTAAATATAATTCTCCCATCCTTTTTAAGATATAACCAACATGACTTTCATCAAATCCAATAAAATGTATTCCCTCCTGTAGATAATCATTAATGGCTTTAATACTTTCATCTATAGAGTCTTCTGAAATTTGTTTTATATCATAATTTACAGATAAGCTTCTTGCTTCATTAATTGGACTCTGTTGAGCTAATCTATATCTGTTTATATTCAATCCAATGTGTTTCAAGGTAGTAGAAACAAAATAGCCACATGCAATTTCTCCTGATTTTGGTCTAGAGGTATGCCCTTCAAATGACCACGACGTTCCTTCCCAGAATGGTATTATTTTACTTACTAATGATTCTTCAAAGACTTTGCTTATTGAATCGATAAATAAATTTTCTGAATTTAAATATTTCCTTTGGCTTTCAATTTCTTGCTTAACCACTTCATAAGAAATAGAATGATTTACTTTGCTTAGTTCTTGTAAATTAATAATCCGTTGTTCAGCTTCTTCTTTATTAATTTCTTCAATAATCGGAATTTCACTTTTTGTTGATTCACCAGGGTTTGACTTTGTGGTTTGACCAGAGCAGGAAAAACTTAGGCTTGTCACGATAGATAAAAATAGCAGAGCTCTTACATATTTCATCGGTAATGTTTTTGTTTTACATAAATTCAACGGTAGAATAATAGAATACCGTATCTTCAGAGAAATAATTCTTCCCTTTCACCTCCTCTTTGGGCCCCGACCCAAAACAAAAAACCATCAATTTATCCAATAGAAAAAATCCATGTTCTTAGCAAAACAATTCCATCCATTTACATCTTATACTAAACGAGTGACTCATATAAGAGTCGTAATTTGATTAATAGCAAATAGTATTACATTTGCAACAAATCTTATAACAAAACAAACATGACTCTACAAGAATATAATACCTTAGAATGGCAGGTCGTAAAGGAATATACGGACATTACATATAGGAAATGTAATGGAGTGGCTCGAATCGCTTTTAATCGCCCTGAAGTGCGAAATGCTTTTCGTCCTACAACTGTTTTCGAATTATATGAAGCCCTGGATAATGCGCGTCAAGATGAGGAAATTGGTGTTATTTTATTGTCTGGAGAAGGGCCTTCACCTAAGGATGGTGGATGGGCGTTTTGCTCCGGTGGTGATCAACGAGTGCGAGATAAGGCGGGTTATAGAGGAGAAGACGGAGTACATCGATTGAATATTCTGGAGGTGCAGCGAATGATTCGTTTTATGAATAAGGTGGTGATTGCGGTTGTGCCAGGATGGGCTGTTGGCGGAGGTCATAGTCTTCATGTGGTTTGTGATATGACAATTGCAAGTAAAGAACATGCGATTTTCAAGCAGACGGATGCTGATGTAGCGAGTTTTGATGGTGGGATGGGATCAGCTTATTTGGCAAGACAAGTGGGACAGAAACGCGCACGTGAGATCTTTTTTGTAGGAAGGAATTATTCGGCTCAAGAAGCTTATGAAATGGGAATGGTGAATGCTGTTGTTCCGCATGAAGAGCTGGAAAAAGTGGCTTATGAATGGTCGCAAGAGATATTATGGAAATCTCCAACTGCAATTAAAATGCTTAAATATGCTTTTAATCTGATTGATGATGGATTGATTGGTCAGCAGATTTTTGCTGGTGAAGCTACCAGACTTGCGTATGGAACGCAGGAAGCAGAAGAAGGTCGAAATGCATTCCTCGAAAAACGTAAACCGAATTTTGATCAAGTTAAAAGATTCCCTTAAAACATGGACAAATTAGCAGAAGAAATATTGGCTCTAGAGGCTGGTAGTAAGTCATTGGAACCGACTGCCGAAAAGCGGACAGAGTGGATGAATGAAGTGCTTTCATACACAGATAATTTCATCGACACGATGGAAGATAAACGCGCATTTATCAATGATTATCATTCGGAAAATCCTTTCCAAAATGTTGATTTTAGCAAAGCTCATGACATGCAAGATGTTCTAGCAGCGCTAAAGCGAGATGTGGATACGAACGGATTAAATCCAGCAAGTGGTGGTCATGTGGGTTACATTCCAGGAGGAGGAATCTACCCTACTGCTATGGGCGATTTTTTAGCTGCTGTTACCAATCGTTACGCAGGAGTTTTCTTCGGTGGACCAGGTGCTGTGCAGTTAGAAAATAGTTTAATCCAGTGGTTATGTAAAGTAGTGGGGTTTCCCCCAAATGCGCATGGCAATTTGTGTTCCGGAGGGTCTATTGCTAATCTGATTGCTATTACCACTGCTAGAGATAAAAAAGAAATTACTTCTAGAAAGGTAGATAGTAGTGTAATATATGTTACTGATCAAACCCATCACTGTGTTCAAAAAGCAATTCGAATTGCAGGTTTGAATGAAGCACATTTGAGATATATACCTATGGATAAATATTTCAAAATGGACATGAATGCTTTAAAAGAACAAATCAATTCTGACAAATCTGAAGGCTTACATCCATTTTTGATAGTAGGTTCGGCAGGCACAACCGATACAGGTTCTATTGATCCATTAGATGAAATGGCTGATATTGCTGAAGCGAATAATTGTTGGTTTCATGTAGATGCTGCTTATGGTGGTTTCTTTGTTTTAGTTGAAGATCTTAAAGCTCGTTTCAAAGGAATGGAAAGAGCAGATAGTCTAGCAATTGATCCGCATAAAGGTTTGTTTTTATCATATGGGCTAGGAGTTATTTTAATTAAGGATGTAAAGGCAATGTATGATTCTCATTTCTATAAAGCAGGCTACATGCAAGATGCTCAAGAGCGATTCGATGAAATCTCTCCTGCAGACGTTAGTCCTGAATTAACCAAACATTTTCGAGGACTTCGATTATGGCTTTCATTACGCCTTTTTGGGCTTGACCCATTTATAAAATGTCTAGAAGAAAAACATAAGTTAGCACTTTATTTCCAGAGAGAAATTGAAAAATTAGGATTTGAGACTGGAGCTGAACCTGAGTTGAGTGTAGTATTATACCGCTATAAAAACACAGAAGACAAGAATCGTTTTAATCAACTATTGACCGAAGAAATCCACAATGATGGGAGAGTCTTTCTTTCATCTACTGTCCTCAAAGGAGAAAATTGGTTACGTGCAGCGATCCTAAGTTTCAGAACACATAAACGAACGATTGATCTTTGCTTGGAAATGATAGCAGATTGTGTAGAAAGAGTTAAAGCTAAGATGTAAAACTTCTTTCTAATTCATCTTAATGCAGATGACAAAATCACTTTGCGAAGAGATTAATGTCTATAGCAAGAGTTCTTCTATAAGTCAAAATCCGTACTAAAAAGAAGTGGAATCAAGAAAGGTAAAACTATTCAGAAACTTATCAATCTTGGTGTTTACAGATTTGTCAAATGGAGTAATCACTTGGATTACATATAGGCTATTATCATTGATAGTTGCTCTTGATTTTATAGAAAACTCTTTGCCGTGATGAATCACCCATTGTTCGAATGATTGTCCACGTTTACTTGTTGAAGTCTGATAAATCTTTTCTGCAATTTCATTATCATGAGAGGCATTCACAAATTCCTGAATAACCATGTTCTTGAACGCAGTGCTATCCTGATGAAAGGTGGAGTCTGGATATGGGATTACCATTATTTGGTATAAATAATTATCATGCGTTTCAGGTGCACGTACTCCAAAAGAAATGATTTTTTGAAGACCAAAATCCGTCATGGCTTCGTTTACTTTATGGTCTAAAGGGAAAGGAGTTTTCACTGTAAAATTCAATGAATCTACCTGAAAATCTTCCCAGCTCGGCTGTGAAAAAGCTAAGATGGGTAAAAGAATAAAAAACAATATCTTCTGCATACGATGATTAAACGATTTTTTGAGATAAATATGACCAAACAAAAGGTTAAAATTATCCTTTTATATTATGTTTGACTTAAACACTCAATATACTTAAATGAAATACTACTACATTTTGTTTTTGATCCTTTTATTTGCTTGCAAAGATGATGCGACTGAACCCCAGAGTGAGGAGGATGCATATTTCGAGGATTATGAAGTGCCATTGAATAAATGGGGATATATTGACACGACAGGTGTTTTGGTTATTGATAAAAAGTACGATGATTTACGTCCTTTCAAAAATGGTTTGGCTAGAGCGAATTATAAAGGAAAGTGGGGATTCATTGACAGGAGAGGTTTTGAAGTGATTCCTTTCAAATATAGAGGAACTTTTCCTTTTAAAGATGGACTTGCTAGAGTTCAGAATTTCAACAAATTATACGGTTTTATTAATAAGAAAGGTGAAATGATCATCCCTGATACTATGGATTTAGTTTTTGACTTCAATAGTGAAAGGGCTCGTGCAAAGAAGGGTGAAACATATGGTTATATTGATAAAACTGGGAGATGGATCATAGAATCACAATTTAAGAAGTGTTCAAATTTTGAGAATAATCATGCGCGTGTGTATCAATTTGGTAGAGCTGCCTTGATAGATTTATCAGGTAATTTCAAGATACCATATGAGGATGAAAATGAAAAAATGTTTTCTACAACAAGTGATATTTTGCGTGCAAAAAAAGGGAAGCTTTATAGATATTATAGCTTAAAAACTTATAAAGTGGTGAAAGATAATTTGGCGAATGGAACAGATTTTAAAGATGGGTTTGCAGCTATTGAGACAGAGGATGAAAAGTGGGAAATAGTAAATCAGGATTTCAAAAAACAATTTTCTTTAGATGCTGAAAGAGTAAAATATGCAGGAAATGGTAAGTGGTTAACTATTAATGATGGTAAGTACACATTATATAATGAAGAAGGTAAGAAGCAAACAAGTGAATCGTATAACATGATTTTCGCTTTCAATGATGGCATAGCACCTTTTGAGCGAAGGGGATTATGGGGTTATATGAATGAAGAAGGGGAAGAATTAATGGAACCAATTCTACCTTTAGCATGGGAGTTCAATGAGGGTTTTGCAAGAGTGATATATGGAGGAATAAGCTACATGAACAGAAATATGGAGCGTATTTCAAATGATCGATTTATGGATGCTCATAACTTTTCAGAAGGATTCGCGCATGTTCAATAAGTAAGAAAACTCATAAATGAGTATCTTTGCGGCGATTCGATAAAATAAACAAGTTAAAAATCAAAAGTCTATTAAATGAAATACGATATAATAGTTATAGGAAGTGGACCTGGAGGTTATGTAGCAGCAATTAGAGCTTCTCAATTAGGAAAGAAAGTAGCAGTAGTAGAAAAAGAGAATTTAGGTGGTGTTTGTTTAAATTGGGGATGTATTCCTACGAAGGCATTACTAAAGAGTGCGCAGGTATTCGATTATATTTCACATGCAGATGCTTATGGTATAAAGGTGGGTAAGCCCAAAGCTGAGTTCGATAATATGGTGAAACGTTCTAGAGATGTTGCAGGAGGAATGAGTAAGGGTGTACAGTTTCTTTGTCGTAAGAACAAAATCGATGTAATTGATGGATATGGAAAATTAATGAGAGGTAAGAAAGTGGAAGTTGATAATGGTGGTAAGAAAACCATTTATGAAGCAGGTGCGATCATTATTGCAACTGGAGGACGAGCGAAAGAATTGCCTAACTTAAAGATTGATGGCAAGAAAATTATTGGATATAGAGAAGCTATGACCTTGGCTAAGCAGCCAAAGAAAATGGTTGTTGTAGGTGCAGGAGCAATTGGAGTTGAATTTGCCTACTTCTATAATGCGATTGGAACTGAGGTGACTGTTGTAGAATATTTGGAGCAGGGATTATTGCCAAGAGAGGATTCAGATGTTTCTAAAGAATTAACAAAAGTATTCAAGAAAGCGGGTATTAATGTGATGTCAAATTCTGCTGTTGAGACCGTAAAAACAAGTGGTAAAACATGTAAGGTTTCAGTTAAAAGTAGAAAAGATGGATCAATGTCTGAACTAGATTGTGATGTTGTATTATCAGCAGCAGGTGTGACTGCGAACATTGAAAATATAGGATTAGAGACATTAGGAATTAAGACAGATAGAGGTTTGATCCAAGTGGATGAATATTATGAAACTAATGTAAAAGGAATTTATGCTATTGGTGATGTTGTACCTGGTGCAGCTTTAGCTCACGTGGCGAGTGCAGAAGGTATTATTTGTGTAGAAAAAATAGCTGGACATAATCCTGAGCCACTTGATTATGGAAATATTCCATCATGTACATATTGCTCTCCTGAGGTTGCAAGTGTGGGAATGACGGAGAAAGATGCAAAAGAAGCTGGTTATTCTCTTAAAGTTGGTAAATTTCCTTTCTCTGCTTCTGGTAAAGCAAGTGCAGCAGGAGCGAAAGAAGGTTTCGTAAAAGTTATTTTTGACGAGAAGTATGGAGAGTTCTTAGGAGCTCACTTTATTGGTGCTAATGTAACTGAGATGATTGCCGAAGTAGTTGCTGCAAGAAGATTAGAAACAACAGGACATGAAATTATCAAAACTGTTCACCCTCACCCTACTATGAGTGAAGCGGTAATGGAAGCTGCAGCTGCAGCTTATGGTGAAGTAATTCACTTGTAAAATTAATCGAAAAGTATATAAGGCAGTTTCGAAGAATCGGAGCTGCCTTTTTTTATGCCACCTCTTCTACGATAGATTAAGATTGATTATAATTCCTTTATCATTTTAAAATGAGGAATATTAACTTCTGTAAATTCTTTACCTTCTTTCTTATAATCCAACTTATCGTAAAAAGGAACAGCTACTTTGCGCGCGTTTAGTTCCATGATTTTAAATCCATGTTCTGATGCTACTTTTTCACTAAACTCTACAAGCTTCCGCCCTACTCCTTTCGATTGCATATCTGGTCTTACTGCTACTTGTCTCATTTTTACGATTTCATCACTTTGGGGTACTAATACTAGAATTCCTATTAATTCTCTTGTATCATCGATAACAGCTAAATGCATTTGATTCCATTCTTCTGCCAATTGTTCCTTCGTAAATTCTAAATTCAAAGGTTTCCTTAGCATTTCATCTCTTAGTCTTACTGACTCATCATAAAGTGGTGTTGCGAATTCAATGATTTGACAATACATGTTTTTTTCTTGTAAATAACGTGAAAATTGTAATTTTCAAAGGTAAAACAGCCTAAGCAATATTTCCACAATTTAATTAAAATTCTAATAATCAATACTTAAGGTCAAATTTAAATGTCGAATTCAATTTTATTAATAAGTGTTTAACTTATCTTAAGAATAACTTAACTAAAGAAAGGAAACAAAAAGAAGCTTAGATGCGTCTTAATAGTGTAAGTATGTAAACATATACAAACAAATTAAGTGAGAGTTTTTTAACGAGATTAGAGACAATGGTTTCTAATCTCGTTTTTTTTGGGCTGGAGCCCAAAGTCTAAAAATGTAAGCGGTGAGTAGATATTCCATAATTAAATAAAATCATTTTCTATTTTTTCATTTGTGTATGATCTTTAAAAAAACACCCTTACATGAAAAATATAATACTACTTAGTCTTCTTTTAATTTTCGTTCAAGTTACCGCTCAACATTCAAAATTAAATCAAATAGCTTTTCGATATTACCAAGATTCAATTCTGTCAAAAGATAATATGAAGTCGAATACCAATTCTGTTTAAGGATTACACATTAGTTTAAAGAATTATTAGAACAAGAACAAGACAGAAAACGCAGAAATAGCCTAAGCTATTGCGAGTATTTCTAACGCAGGAATTGTGCTAATAAAATTTAATATAAGTGAAATTCTAATACAGAAATGGTATTATATATATATATATATATATGAAGAGTAGAATTGAAGATAATAAATCCTATAGTTCTTCAAATTGTGATTGTGTAAAAGATAATGAAGCTTTTGAAGTTGATATTATCGATTTCTTTACAGATCAATACGATATATTTAAGGAATTAGATGCAGTTTATACCTTTGTTGATCAGGATAAATTTATAAGAGTAGAAGGAGATTATACCTCAATTTAACTCCATAATGTCGCATTTCTTTTTACTTAATCTTTCAATTTCTTCCTTAAAAAGCCTCGCCGTAACTACTGTTATGCCTACGTTTTTTAACTCGAACTAGAAAAATTAAGTATCAAAATTTTATACGACATTTTGAAATTAAATTGGTATTATTCTATAACTATAATAGTGGTTAATCAGGCTTAATTAGCAGATAAAAAAAAGACCCTCAAGAAAACTTGAAGGTCTTTTTTTATTCTAGAATTTGATTTTAGTCTTATTCTTTAAAGTAGATAAAAGCACTATTTACTTTTCCAACATTTCCACCTGTGGAATCTTCAAATTTCAATTTCCATGTTCCAGCCATGTTTGTTTGAAGTAAAGTTTGGATTTCAGAAGTAGTAAAGGTATTAGCATTATATACTGGATATCCTCTTCTCCAAGAAACGCCGCATAGTTCTTTTGGAAATGCATTGATATCAAGTATGAAGTTTAAATCAGCTTCACCACTGCAAGAATTCTCCCAAAAAGGAATTTCTGTTCCATCAGGTTTCACAATAGAAATAATGAGTTCTGAAATATCTGGATGTGTAATATCAACTCCTATAGATAGAGCCCCAACTTGCTGAGTAATAGCGGCAGGAAATTCATAGAGTATTTCTACAGAGCTATTGTCTGGAATATCTACATTTTCTTGCGAATATACTTTAGCATCGAAAATATTATTTAATTCACAAACGCTTCTAATCACGTTTAAGTTACTCTGATCTTGTAAGGTTAGATTGTTTATCTCCACATGTCCCGTTGTACTTGCACCAACAAAACCATTAAGTGTACCTTCTAAAGTAATTTGTGTCGCAGCTTTAAAAATTCCTTCATTTTCAGATGATACATTTACTGTCAAGTAGTCTTTACATTCTTCTTCAAAAGCAACTTCAAAGAAAAATGAATTTGAAGACCAACGGCTGTCCCATTCTATATAGTATATCTTGTTTGAAACAACAGGAATGTTATTCAATTGCGATGCCCAGTTATTAAGTCCAGGTCCCATAGAACAAGCATCATCATTTGCAGCTTCTAATGTCAGTGCAGAACAATCTCCAGAATGCACTCTTAAGTTAGTATCTTCTCCTCGGTCACATGTATTGATAGAAAGTAAACCATCTGAGTTAGGAACAAAAATGAACCAATTAGCATTTCTTCCTTCAATTGTAGCTCCTTGTCCTGTACTTGGTCCTAATGCATGATATGTGCCAGTTCCATTGATGGGGAAAGCATCCATGCATACATAATTGCTAAAGCAATTTTCTTCCAAATTAGGATATACAATCACATCTTTAGTGATGCTATTGTTTGTGTCATCAGTCAAAGTAATTGACACTCCTCCATCTTGCTTTAAAAACCCAGCGCCACCATTATCTAAAACAAAAGGGGTGCCATAAGGTACATTTGAAAACGTTACATCACCAGAAATAGAGTACGAAGAATTTAATCCCATACCTTTGGGGTCAACCATAAAGGTAAAAGAATCATCTAATGAATCCATAGTTCCATTAGAAATACAATCTACTAATTCATGATTCACATTAAAAGTATAACCTACTCCTGGCACATCGATTTCCCATAATCCTCTTCCGTAAGTAGCTATATAAAGTTTATCATTTACAATTTCTAATTCAGTTGCATTTACCATTGGTAAACCTGCTCCTACTAGAGCCCAAGTTGTAGGAGTGCTGTCATCTTTAAAGTATACTCCTTTCGATAAAGACACATAAATCCCATTTTCAGTTCTTCCATCAAATACAACACTATTCGATGTAATATTAGGTAGATTATGACGAATTGAAGTCCAAGTGTCTCCTCCATCAGTTGTTTCAATAAATCTATTACTATTAGAAACCGCCACAATAACATGGTCAGGATCAGTTGGATGAATATTAATATAATTAATAAAAGCTCCTAGACCGTCGAAAGAAACAGACTCCCAATTTACACCACCATCAATTGTTTTGTAAAGACGGTCACTATATCCCACATAAATAATTTCACTATTAGAAGGTGCAATTGCGATTTCTTCCATATTCCCAGATTCAGTAAAATTAGAGATTGTTGTCCAGGTAGAGCCACCATTAGTTGATTTGTATAATTGGTTTTTTCCTTGATAAATGGTATTTCCTTGGTTAGGATCTCTTTCTAATGGAGTAATCCATTCTCCATTATTTCCACCTTGGGTTTGCGAAATACCTGTCAATGAACCACCAGCATTGTTAGATTTATTTAATTGTCCAAATTGAATAGAACCAATGACAATATCATCATCATGAGTCATAATAAGAGGTTCCATTCCATCAGCTCCCATAAAATCATACCAAATACTGTCCTCTCTCATTATACCAGTTCCATTATCCTGTGAACCACCTGCAACTTTGCCAACTGTTGTTGTTGATGCACTAATTCTATAAAATTGTCTAATTCCAAGACCTGTCGTTTTATCATCAAAAGATATTCCTCCATCTGTTGAAATAAAGATGCCTCCATCTGAAGCAACATATACTTTAGAGCCATGATAGATCATTTGGTCTATATCAGCGTGTACAAATTCGAGAGGATTAGATAATACCCAGTGAGTAGTTTGCGTCCATGTTTGTCCAGAATCAGTGGATTTAAAAGTCATGATTCCAGCTATATGTACTTCAGTTTTATCAGTAGGAGAGACTATTAAGTCCATATCTCTTGGTGCTTGACCACCATTTTCATTCATATTATAACCCATTATATTATTAGTGCCGCTATCGTCATTTGATTGATTTGTCCAAGTACTTCCTCCATCAGTTGAAAGATATAAGGCGTCGAAACCTCCTGATTTTTCCTGTAATACATAAATGTAATTCGGATCGTGAGCAGTAACTGCTTGCATGATAGAACGGCTACTATTCCAGGGACCAGTCATGGAATTCCATGAATCACCTTGGTCAGTAGATGTGTACATTGCACCATTTCTGCCACAAGCATAGAGTACAGCTGAATTTCCAGTATTAAAGTCTAGATCATAAAATTGTATGCCACTTTGAAGTAAGACGTTTGTCCAATTGTCACCACCATTAATAGTTTTGTAAACTCTTCCATTACTAGAACAAGCTAAAATTATATCCTCATTTAAAGGATCCATTATAATACTGTAAATAGTACCTGCAGGCCCATTGAGTTTAGTAAAGGTAACTCCACCATCAAGTGATCTCCAAATTCCCGATCCGCCAATAAAATAATGATCTGGATTAGCGTGACTAATCATAGCACTATTGAGATTCATAGTGGATTCTTGATCAAAAAGAGGCGTCCAATCAGTTCCTTCATTCGTCGTTTTCCAAACTCCTCCTCCTAAAGAAGTTACAACAAGATGTTCATCATTATCAGGGTCAATAGCAATATTTGATATACGTCCTATGTGTGAACTCCATGTAGAAGTATTTATAGCTCTTACAGGCCCTCTTTCTATCCAGTTATTTGTGCTTTTATTATTATTTCCGCCAAATTTGTCAACAAATTTTTCATATTCTTCTATACTCTTTTCTTCTGTTAGCACAAACCCCGCATCGTCTAATGATCTTTGAGCAAAATACTTCCAACGTAAAAATTGTTTATATCCTGTGCCTCTTCCTGTTCCAGCTGTTTCAAAATGAACTTCAGCCTGTGTTACTTTTTGTTCAAAAGTGAGTGTTTCATCTTCTAAAAAATCCAATTGGATTTGGGCAGAAACAAATAAAGTTAATAGACAAAGTGTGAACGTTACGGATAGTATCCGTACAAATGAATTAATCATTAGCTCAATTTTTTTAATGAGTAATATTCTCTTTACTGGTTCTAATCTTATATAACTAG
>CAZSKA010000057.1:0-16192 GCA_964607315.1 uncultured Saprospiraceae bacterium
AAATTGAAAGATTAAGTAAAAAGAAATGCGATATTATGGAGTTAAATTGGTATTAACTCCAAATTCAATAAATATTTTTATCATTTCGTAATGATTCAACCTTATACATTCAGATAAAGGAAGGGCTAAAAATTCAGGATGTTGATAATTAGGATCTATTCCGATCTTTAAATAATATCGTACAAGCTCAATATCGTTTTGCTCTATTCATTGAAACATTGCTTTCCAATCTCCACCAGACATATTAATTCATTGTTTTTTGTTTGAACTAAAATATTAAATTTAACTTGTGATATTGCTAGATGACTATTTATAATACTTGAAGAAATCAGATGATAAATAAAAATCAAATCCTCCGAAGAATAGCGAGTAAGCCAATCTTATATGATGTATTCTACAAGGAAACAAATCAAGCCAAGCCATTGATTATTTTTTGTCATGGTTACAAAGGATTCAAAGATTGGGGCGCATGGGATTTAATGGCAAAAGCTTTTATGAATGAAGATTGTTTCTTCTTAAAATTTAATTTTTCACACAATGGAGGGACCATGGAAAATCCTATTGATTTTCCCGACTTAGAGGCTTTTGCAGAAAATAATTATACAAAAGAACTAGACGATATAGAATCTATCCTTGATCACATATTAGATGATAATAATCCTTTTTCGTCTGAAATAGATAAGGATAATCTTACACTTATAGGGCACTCAAGAGGAGGAGGGATTGCAATTTTAAAATCATCTGAAGATTCCAGAATCAAGAAACTCATTACTTTGGCAAGTGTTTCGAATTTTGGGAAAAGATCTTCTACTATTGGAAATCTAGACGAATGGAAAAGAGATGGAGTTAAATACATCATGAATGGTAGGACCAAACAGATGATGCCACACAATTATCAATTCTACCTGAATTATAAAGAAAATGAAGATCGTCTTATACCACTTTAAGGTTAGAATGAGGTAATAGATTTGGAAAATGAAAAGTCATTCTACAAGGCAGAAATTTATTGCATAACCTCCGTTATGGAATCAATTTATAACGAAGTAGAATGGGTTTTCGATCCAAATATATACCTTATTTTAGCCTTAATTTGGTATATATATAGAGCGTGCGGAAAAAGCTCTATCTATTCCTCACATGGTTATTCATGCTAAAGATGACCCTTCCGTTAAATTTTCCGAAGCCGAGTTTTTACATCAATGGAATCCCAATGCAGAACTTGTGACTATTTCAGACAGTGATCATGTTTTTGGTGCAAGACATCCTTGGGAACAAGAAGAGATGCCTATGGCATTAAAGGAAGTAGTAGAAAATTGTACGAGACTTATAAAAGAATAAGTCTTAGTAGATAATGATCTATCTTTTTTAATCTAATTGATTACCATTCATCTAAAGGATAATCCGCTTCACTATAACCTATCACCCATGGCCAAAATTCAGGAGCTTTAACTCCATGATACCACAATCGAATTTTACCATTTTCTATAATTCCGTCTGGAGCAGTTACTTCACTATCCCATGAAAATTGTGGAGTAACAATTTCGTTTCTGTAAATATCATATGGTCCTTCAAATGATTCAGATCTAGCAATTCCTATAGAACTACCTGTTGAAAAAGGAATATACCAAAAGCCATCATCAGATCTGATAAGAGAAGCTTCATTTATATCAGAGTTATAAGGTACATCTGTTGGTAATATAAGTGGGCTTTCAATTTTTATCCAATTAATGCCATCTTCCGATGTCGCGCCTAAAATTCTAATTCCAGCATTTGGTCCTGTCCAATTATCTGTAATATTCCATCCAGCATAAATCATATAAAATGTATTACCATCATAGACGACTCCCGGACTAGTCATCGCATGTCTATCATTGGTATTCAAATTAGATGTATCACGTCCAAGAATTGAATTATCTATGCTTTGAGGATGTCTTATAAAGTTTACGCCATCGGTAGAAATCGCTAGACCTATTTCATAATTAGAAAGTATCCCACCATTATCATCTCCACCTTCTACATATCCTGTATAATACATCCAATATTCGTTATCTACTTTCAAAACATCAATAGTTTCAAGTGTCGCATCCCAACCTGTAGAATTTCCCTCCAATGCTGCATAATCAGTATCAAAGTCTCCATTCGGGCTATTCCAAGAAATGCCATCATCTTCTGAAAACACAACCCCAATCTTAAAATTTTCTGCCGTATAATATAACATCAAAGAGTCTCCAATTCGTAAAATAGACGGATCTGCAGCAAGATCAATAGGGCTTTCAAAAACAGGAGATTCTGTCCTATCAAATAATTCATCTGATGGATCCATGTTTCTATCTTCATTACATGAACAGAAAGTAAAAAATGTAATTACACTTATTAAGACCCGGTTTATCATATTATAATATTTAGGAGTGATTTTCTAATATGACAACTAAACGTTTTTCAGTTTTAGTATTCTTTATACAATATTAATAGACAGAAATACAAATTTAACCTATGAATAAAGACAAATTACTTCCCTTTCAAAACAACTACAATCTCCCCTTTCACCGTCTTCTCTTCATAATAAGATATCAATTCGCTTAACTTACCCCTTTTCACTTCCTCATACATCTTAGAAATCTCTCGGCATACACAAGCCACTCTATCCTCTTCACAGAATTCAAGTAATTGCTTTAAACATTTAACTAATCGATAAGGAGATTCATAAAGGACGACTGTTTCTTCCAAAGCAGTTATATATTTCAGGCGTGTTTGACGTCCTTTTTTTTGGGGTAAAAACCCCTCAAAATAAAAACGATTACACGGTATACCACTACTTACTAGAGCAGGCACAAATGCCGTAGCACCTGGCAGGCAAGAAACTTTAATATCATTATCATGACATGCAGCACTTAATAGATACCCTGGATCTGAAATTCCTGGTGTCCCGGCATCAGAGATCAAAGCAAAGCTCTCGCCTTCAAGTATGCGCTCTATCACCTTTTCTACTTGTCTATGTTCATTATGTGCATGAAAAGACTGTGCTTTGGTAGAAATGCCAAACTGTTTAAATAATTTCCCACTAGTACGAGTATCTTCTGCAAGAATGCAATCAACATTATTAAGAAGTTCAATTGCCCTAGGCGTCATGTCACCTAAATTTCCTACAGGAGTGGGAATAATGTATAACATAAAGTTGTTTTTGCAAATTTATAAAAATGCCTCTAGCTTTTAGAAAGAACAAAAAAAAACGCCCGCTCTTTGGAAGAGCAGGCGCATCAAAACAAAACGAAAAACCAACTTTATCTTTTCATTATAAACGAGTTATAATCTATTTTAGTTTCTTTGAGAGTGTTAATGTTTTCTTATAAAGACTTTCTGAGACGAACACGCATCATCTTCAACTTGCCATCCCTATTTAAGGAAACTACCATTTCATCTCCTACTTTACCAAATTTCAGAGCCTCATTTAAATCATCAAATCCTCTTACTTTTTTACCATCTAATTCAGTAATTACGTCCCCTGGTAAGATTCCTCCAAACTCCGCAGCGCTGCCACTAATAACTTCCATTACATAAAAACCTTCATCTTCTTTTATATCATAAGCCTTTACAAGCTCCTCATCTAAGTCATACCCTGCAACTCCTAAACTTGCTCTTTCTATATCACCATTCTCTATAAGGTCTGCAACAATATCTTTTACCAAGTTAGAAGGTATCGCGAAAGAATATCCTGCATATGTTCCTGTAGGAGTTGCGATAGCTGTATTAATTCCTATAAGATCTCCGTCCGTATTTACTAAAGCTCCTCCACTATTTCCTGGATTTATCGCAGCATCTGTTTGAATAAATTCTTCTATTGCTTTATCTTCCTTAATTATATCAATATCTCTTCCTACTGCTGAGACAATTCCCGCTGTAACTGTAGAAGTTAAATAATCAAAGGGATTCCCTACGGCTAATACCCACTCACCAACTCGCACTTCATCTGAATCTGCAAACTTAACCGTAGGGAAATTCTCACCTTCAATCTTCAGAACAGCCAAGTCAGTACTTGGGTCCATTCCTATTTTTTTAGCTATATATTCTTTCTTACTTTCACTTAATGTAACGATGATGTTGTCAGCAAATTCTACTACGTGGTTATTCGTTACTACATAACCTTCTTCTGATATAATTACTCCCGATCCCGATCCTTTTTTATTAAAAAACTGCCCAAAACCTCCACCTGATCCGCCGAAAAAATCCTCAAGACTGAAAAAATCAAATCCATTATTCTGTCTTTTTCTTCTACTTTCTTGTAGGCGTTGTTGAGCTAATGCTTCACTTTCTTCAGCTCGTATATGTACTACAGCTGGCGTAGATTTTTCAGCTGCTTCTACAAAAGTAACATTGATGCTCGGCACTGCTTCTGTAAAATTAACAGGCGTCGCTTTTGGTATTTCTACTATAGTTTCCGATTCTTGCTTAAAAAAATGCGTACCTCCCAAAACCATTAGTCCTCCCATTATTCCAGCAAAAAACACTGTGATTAGATTCTTCATTTCAAAACTTTTTAGTTGATCAATTGAACAATAAAACGCAGAAAATAAATATCTTGGTTTGTAAATATTTTATTTTAACTAGAAATTAACCAATCTTTGAATATCATATAACTTTATCGATAAAATAAGGTTATTCTTCTAATACCAACATTATAGATTAGAATAAGAAAATAGATTTGTAAATAGAAAAGGCATTAAACATGACAGAAAAGTAATGCATAGCCTGAGCTACGGATTCAATTTCTAACGAAGTATAATGGATTTTCAATCCAATTGTATATCTAATTTCAACCTTAAATCGATATAAATTCTATTAAATGAAAAAAGTACTAAAAGTCTCGTTTATCATATTTCTTGCATTCTTAACTCTTGGTATTGGCGGATGTTTCTTTGTCAGCAAAAAGTTGCCTGTTGGTGTAAAATCATCTAAGACTGACACTATGATACAAACTATGAATGAAGCTTTAAACAAAGCAGCATGGGATTCTACAAGATATGTCAAATGGACTTTTCAAGATAATCATCATTACGTATGGGACAAGGATGAAAATCTTGCACAAGTATCATGGAAGGATAATAGAGTACTTCTAGATCCTGATGAGGTTACTGGTGTGGCTTACGCCCAAAATGTTAAGCAATCTGGTAAAGATGCGGAGAAATTAGTAAAAAAAGCTTGGGGTTTCTGGTGCAACGATATGTTTTGGTTAATTGCACCATTTAAAGTTAACGATCCTGGAGTAACACACGAATTAGTAGAAGATGAAAATGGTGAACGCCTAAAAGTTACTTATAATAGTGGTGGAGTTACACCCGGTGATTCCTATGTCTGGAGTTTCGATGAGGAGGGTAGACCCAAAGAATACGAAATGTATGTTGGAGTTTTTCCTATAAAAGGTATTAGTGTTCCATGGGAAAACTGGAAGAAAATTACTTCGGGGGCATTAATTTCCACAGCTCACGGTCCTATGCTTAGTATGGAAGGTGTCCAAGGCGGCATGGAATTATCCGATGTTGGCTTAACTAATGATATTTGGGCAGAGATTCGTTGATTTTTATCAGTTAAATCCTTCTTACAAATAGAATAGATTTTATTAATTCTTACTCATAATATTTTAAACCTTGCATCCCACATAATGCATCTTCATTATGTGGATCTATTTCAAGAACACTTTCGAAATTTGCAATTGCTAAATCAACTTTGCCTTTTTCAAGAAATATTTGACCCCATTTTAAACCTTCAGTTATAGTTTCTTGCGGGCTCAAGTTTTTCGATAATTCTATTTGTTTATCAAAATTTGAAAAAGTGTGTGAAAATTGTAACTCATCGGAGTTTAACCAATTCATCATCCCTATTAGTAAGATGGTGGATAAAAACAGTATAGAGTAAAAATAATGATAATCTGTTTTTACTTTAGAAGTATTTGAAGTATCATCTTGAGATTCTACCTGAACGAAATCATTATTGTACTTAATGTTTGTAAATAACTCCTTATCGTTATACTCTTTGTTCGATTGAAATGCTTTCCTCTTTTTAAACTGGGTGCCTGAATGACCATGTATGGAACCGCCATGAAACATAAACATAATAGTAAGTGTTTCTTACATCAACCATATGTCTTAATCTAAAGTGCCCATTTTCTATTAGTTATCGACAAATGAAAATAAATTTCCGACTAATAAACTCTTCTAAGTCTCCTTGGACTCAACTATATAGTTATTATATGCTCGCCTATGTCTATTCTTCATTCTTTCTCTTAAAGAATTAGGTTGTATGACTTCTACAGAATCTCCAAAGCCTAAAATTAATCTTTCAAATTCAAAATTAATATCAACGCGCAATTCAATAATAATAGAATTATCTTCTAATGTCTCTACAACCTTTTGAGATGAATGAAATGGTTTTGTAATAACATATGGTGCATTGTATCGATCAATTTTTAAAAGTGTTCGCTGAATTCTGTTATTTAGAACGGTCACTCCTATGGTATTCTTATAATAACTATCACCATCAAAATTGCCAATGTTATATTCTAACTTTAGATTCAGATCTATTTTAATAATCCTATCCAATGCTAAAGTTAAATATTTCATTGTATCATTCCTTCTGCAAACTACAAACCATCTGTTATTAAACTCTTTCAGAATACAGGGATGCACTGGAATTATTGATTCTCTTTTAGCTTTAAAACTTTGATAGGTGATGTTTAAGCATATTTTTTTGAGGATTGCTTGATAAATAACATCCAGATGCTCTAGTCCCTTTAAATCTTCATTCTTATCCAAATGAATGATGGCGGATTGATTACTTTGTTCATGATAAACTTTATCCTCCAATCTTTGAATAACTCCTCCTAGTTCTGAAAAAAGTGAAAAATCCTTAAATTGTTTTAGCATTTCTACGGTCTCTGATAAAATACTAATATCATTTTCTGTCAAAGGAATGTTTTTAATAGAATAATCGGGATCATCATAGCTGTAAAACTTCTTCTCATACACACTAATAGGCGCATTATATCCTAATTTATCACTTCGCATGAGTTGGATGTCATATTGAATTGTTCTTTTACTAACATTAACATCCTTACCTTCGTATTCGTAAAGTGCATCAGAACATGCTTCTATAAGATCTTCTAAAGACCATTTTCTTTGTCGATTTCTTAAGCACTGATCAATTGTTTTATATCGAATTAACGCATTTTTATTTTGAGCCATATACCAAAAATAACAAAGAATTTTATCTGCGCAAATTTATTGCGCAGAAGGTTTCTAATTTTGAGTATCAATAAAAAATAATGATTATGGAAACTTCAAAAATTAATGGAAACACACTAATCGAACTAGGATATAAACCAGACTCTTGGTTTAAAATTGCTATTGCGCATATAAATGAAAATGATCTTTCTGAAAAAGAAATGCATGAATATTTAGAGCAATACAAATCAGAACCTTCTCTAGAACTTTTAGAAAACCCTGCAAATCTAGCGGTCAACATTAAAGCTGAAAATGAAATAGAAGAGGATAATGTTTCTCGAGTGGTTTTTACGATGAATGAAATAATGAAAACACCTACAATTGTTGCGGGATCCATTATGCCAGATGCTTGTCCTACAGGACCAAGGTCAATGCCTGTGGGTGGAATTCTTGCTGCTAATAATGCTATTCATCCAGGATTTCATAGCGCAGACATCTGTTGTTCATTAATGTTAACAGATTATGGAAACATTTCTCCTAAAGAAATTCTTGATGCAGGGCATAGAGCGACTCACTTTGGTCCAGGAGGTAGAAGTAGAGAAGATCACTATGAATTCCCTTCTGACTTGATGGAAGCTTTCGCAAGTAATTATTTCATGCAAGATAAAGACATGATCAATCTTGCTAGAACCAATCTTGGAACACAGGGCGATGGAAATCATTTTATGTTTGTCGGAAAATCAAAAAACACTGGAAATACCGTTATGGTGACTCATCATGGTTCAAGAGGACCTGGCGCAAGACTTTTCAAAAGAGGAATGAAGATTGCTGAAAAATATAGAAGAACGCTTTCTCCTTCTACGGCAAAAGAAAACGCCTGGATTCCATATGATTCAGAGGAAGGTAAATTATACTGGGAAGCGCTTCAAATTATTAGAAAGTGGACAAAATATAATCACTCTGTAATTCATGATGAAGTTGCAAAAACTCTTGATGTCGAAATTCAAGAAAGATTTTGGAATGAACACAACTTTGTATTTAAAGATAAAGACATTTTCTACCATGCAAAAGGTGCAACTCCAATAGATGACAAATATCTTCCAGATACGAATGGTTTAAAAATCATTCCTTTGAATATGGCAGAACCAATTCTTATTGTAAATGGGGAAACTACTGATTTAAACCTTGGTTTTGCTCCACATGGCGCTGGTAGAAATATGAGTAGAACTCAACACAGAAGATCTAAAGAAGGAAAGACTTATGAAGAAGTTTTCTTCGAAGAAACCAAAGGTCTTGATGTAAGATTTTATTCAGGTAAAATTGCTATTTCTGAATTGCCTTCTGCCTACAAAAATGCAAATACTGTTAGAGCCCAAATGAAAGAATTCAAACTTGGAAATGTAGTTGACGAAATCGTTCCTTATGGTTCTATTATGGCAGGAGATATAGGTTATAGAGGCAAATGGAGAAGAAGAAGAAAAAAGAGCTAAATTGATATATAAAGCCGCACAGCTATAATTCTAAAACACTATTTTTGTGCGGCTTTTAAATTCATCTTATGAAGTACTTATTTATTATTTTTTGTCTTACATTTCTATTCTCTTGTAAACTTCCTACACTTGACAATGTGGGTGGAGTTTTAATTGAAATAGAATCTGATACAGAGATTTCAGATGAAGTCGCTGAAATTCTAGTTGATAGATTAGAGTATATGTCAACTCATCCTGATTATGTCATGTATGAATCTCAAGGCAATAAGATTATTGTTGATGGTGTAGGAATTGATGATACCGTTTCAGTTAAGGAATTGGTAGAAAGAAATAGAATGATGAAGGTAGTTTATGCTGTAGAACCTTCAGTAAAAATAGAAATTCAGCAGTACTTAAAAAATTTCATTTCTAAACCTACCAAAACTCGTCCATATAAGAAATCATCTTTGATTGGTCTAGTTGAAAAGGATAATATATCTACTATAGATAGTCTTCTTAGTAGTGAAGTTTTTAAATCTAAATTTCCATCAGCAGGAACATATAATTATGGCGTTAAGTTAATGGAAGGCAAAAAAGCATTATTCATTCAAGACGCAAACTCGCCTTATATGGATCAAAACATGTTTGAAGAAATTACCCCCCATAATGATCCCAAAAAAGTAGGAGAAGGTGTTTTATCTCTTAAACTAAAGGACCAATATTCAGATAAAATAGGGCAACTCACAGGAAATGACTCAACTTATTTACTCCATTTATTCCATGACGAAGTCTATATTAGTAAAATCATAAAGCCTCATATCACTTCTCCATCATTTGGCATGGGAGGAGCATTTACACCAAGAGATGTTTTGGTCCACACTATCCTTTGGTTATCTCAAGATATTGATCAAGAAATTAAAGTGAAGTCTATCAAAGAAATTCCAAAAAAGAAATAATCTAGTCTCTAATCAAAGCTTCTTTTTAACTAGGCGAGTCTTCCTTATTAATAAATCATGGACAGACATTGAACACATCATTAATCAAAACCATTGCAGCACAACTATCTAGAATTCCTCCGTCCGATAGATAATAAATTGAAACATCATTTAATCCTTCATCATCACAAGTGAAAGTTCTACTTGTAATTAATCCAGCTGTATCAAATGAAATAGAAAATGGATCAGTACAACTAAGAGTAGTCCCCGCATCAAATTGACTGGCATCTAATTGGACTTCTCCTGTAGATTGGTCTAAATCCGCAAATACCTTCAAACATTGGGTGGTAAATGTTGCATCGCAACAATCATCAATCGTAACCTCAAGTGGATTTACAAAATTACTAACAGAATCCACTAGGGAAAAATCTATTATCGTAGCATTATAACTAGTATTGCCTTGTTGATTTACTATTTCCATTAAACCTGTGTTGTCATCAAAGGCTAATCCATCATCAAAATTATAGTAAATGTCCACATTTGCTTCATGATTATATTCATTACAATTGTATTGGTCTGCAACATCTGATTCATCTAATGTAATGTTATACATTCTAAATTCGTCAATGTTCCCTAGTACATGTGTAATATCTCCACCACTAATCCATCTTCCTATCCTAAAATAAGTATCAAACCCATCAGGATTAGCAGGAAAATCATTAACTAATTGACCATCAAAATATAATTTATCTCCTTCAGGACTAGCAGTAAAAACTATAAAATGCCATTGATCATCTAACACAGTATGTGGCAGTTGTCCAACTCCACCTGTTGGATGATTATACCATAAATTAAAAGGAGGGGTTGGGAAAAAACCAATAGATAATTGTTTAGCATTTACTCCAATTATACTAAAAATCCTTCCTTCAAATATTCCTAAATAATCATCTCCTTTATACCAAATAGAAACAGAAAAATTAGGAAGAGTAACATATCCATTTGTCTGCAAATAATCATTATCTCCATCAAAGTGCAATGAATTTCTATCATTACACCCATTAGGATCTATTGTTATATTTCCAAAATTTGAACTACCATTAGGTGAGTCTACGATTGTCTGTTTCGCTCTTAAGGTCACATTTTTAGAAGAGGATAAATTACCATCAAGTTTTATTTCTCTGCCAGCATAATACGTTCCTGATTCAATAGTGTTTAGATCTACAGAATAAGAATTTTCACAACAAACACCAGAACCATCAGCACAATAATCTTCCCATTCTCCTTCTAAATTATTCCCCAAACTTATCATTGAGTTTGAAAACTGAAAAAAACAAAGTGGTGCAAAAGAATTTGAATAGCATCCTTCCAAATTGTTATTTGAAATATTAAAATCTGAAGCTAAGGTTACGTTTTTGAAGCTCTCCGGAATTTCTCCACTCAATAAATTATTATTCAAGTAGACATTCCTAGTTGCTGTAAAAAGACAAGCTGGTATTTCCCCATCTATAGAATTATTACTTAAATCAAGTTCTTCAAGAAAAGGTAAACCACAAAGATCGTTTAGAGGTGAAAACGTTCCTTGTAAATCGTTATTATTCAAATTCAATTCCGTTACTTCTCCTGAAACACAAGTTACTCCAAACCAATTACACGGGTCTGGATCAACTAACCAATTTGAATTATTTATCCAATTATTACCGTTCATAGAATTATAGAAATCAGTTAGAATCTGAACATTCGTTAAATTTCCATCTTCATAATCATCTGAATAAGACATTAGTATTGTAATACCTACTAATGTTAAAAAAGCAACTCTCAGGTTTTTTCTTAAGAATTTCATTTCTTTTTAGTTTTGAATCCAAATCTAAATTGAAATATTCCTTTATTCTGAGAAAACTTCTAACATGCACATTTCATTTTCTAAGTGGTCAATTTTAGCGGAAAATCGTATTTTTCAATACTATTTTTAATTGTATTCACAACATAAAATCCATTCAAAATACAATTTTACCTTACTTTGACTGCTAAAAAATGAACCTATTCCGTAGATTTTACTCACACCACCATTCCCAATCCGCGAGTTCTGACAATTCTTGTTTATAACTAAAATGCCACCATTCTGTTCGAATTCCAGAAAATCCTCGCTTCTTTAATCTATCCCGCAAAATAAATCTTCGAGTAATTATTTCTTCTGGCAAATTAGCATAGGCATAATGTGCTTCCTCACCGAAATAATCAAATGCTGTTCCCATATCAACAATATCTCCTGAAGCCAAATCGAATAACCCTAGATCTACAGCATGACCTCTGTTATGCATACTTCCTTTTGATGGAGGAGTGACATAATTTTTATTTGGCATAATATCCCATAACTTCTGCTGAGCAGGCAAAGGCCTGTAACAATCGTATAAAATTATCCCATAGCCTTCTTCTTTTAAGTCCAAACTTACTTTTCTGAGTTGATCCGCAACGAGAGGTCGCAAAAAACACTTGCCACATGCATAAATTTGCTCCTTCATGAAATTATCTTCAGTCGCATAACGCAAATCCATTTTTATAAGCGGAGACTCATCAATCTTTGACCACTGTGTACTATCATAAGGCGGTGCAGCATCAAATGTTTTTTCTTTGGGCTTAAGCCCAAAAAGCGTATCCGAAACTATTTCCTTAATGGGACTAGTTTGCTCTTCCTTGGCTTGTTTACAAGAAAGACTAAGTATAATAATTAATAAAAAGGAAACTCTAATTTCTAGGAATTTTTACTTGATAAGTGTTCTTGATTACCGTAAGCTTAGAATCTATTAACCATGGATTATAGAATTTTAATTCTCTATAACTTAAGCCGCGTTCTTTAGCAAATTTACTCCAACTAGTAACTGATTTGTCAATCGTTTCTATGTAAAAATTAGAAAGAGGCTGATATTTTTCATCGTCATGAATAATAAATCCAAACTTCTCTGGATCACTTAAAATATATTTAAAAGCTAATATTCTAAAAACGTATCGACTTGTTTCGTCATTCAGATTCAGGTCAAAATATGACGTTGCACCCTGTGCTTTAGTAAGTTTATCAAATCGTGTTGGTCCAACATTATAAGCTGCCGCAGCATTAATCCACGATCCAAATCGTTTATGCAAATATTTGATATATTTTGCTGCTGCTCTAGTTGAACGCTCTATGTGGTATCTCTCGTCAACTTCATCATTAATTTCTAAACCATATTGCTTCCCAGAAGCTTTCAAAAACTGCCAATAACCTTTTGCTCCCGCATATGATGTTTTATTTCTGAGATCACTTTCTGCAACTGCAAGATATTTAAAATCAGTAGGAACGCCTTCTTCCGCTAGAATTCTTTCGATAGTAGGAAAGAATCTATGTGACATTTTAATATTTTGGATGGTATTAGAATGCCAATATGAATTGACCATTAATTCTCTATCAAGTCGTTCTTTAACATCTTCTTTCTCTATAGGAACTCGTTCACCAGCTAAATCTACATTATCCTCTATAGGAACTGAACGAATAACCTGAGGTAATGAATTCAGCGCTTTTTCATCAGCACTTGTAAATTTGTTATTAGACATCAATGTTAAACCTGCTAACACAACTATCACACACAATATTCCAACAAAAAAAGATTTAGACATAAGATTTTTATTTTCCCAAATATAAATGTAATTAAGCTGAGATAAGCAATTAACCTGCAGTAGAAATTAGAGAAAGCTTATCAGAGAAGTAAGTTTAACATAGTTTTCAGATAAAACCGGTCAAACAAACAATGATTATTTCAATTTCCTGTAATACTATTTAAATGAAAGCTGTAATAGAAACGAAAGTGTAAAATTTTTATTCTTTAAACCTGCAATATGTATACATCTTAGGATAAAGTTGGATAGATTATCAGCTTTTATCTTATTTTGCACTATATAAAAGAATCACATGCGCATACTGTTTTACAGCAGTTTTATTCATAAAAGCCATAATGGTGCAGCAATCTTTGCTCAGCTTTTTCTGCAGTGGGCCGAAGAAAGCAAACATCATGTTGATGTAATAAGTATAGAAGAAAAGGAGACTTTTATAAAAGTGGAAGAGCCTATATCAAAAACACCTATTATCTTTCAAAAACAACTTTCAAAAAACATCTACACTAAAATATGTGAGTTAGATTTTAAATCTTATGATCTTATTTATTTTAATAACGTAATTGAAGCTTCACATACAGTCAAAAAATTAGAACACAAAAACATAAAAGCCTTCCTCCATGATTCACAATATATGAATGATGTATATCCAGATCAAAATATAAAACGGAAATATTTCAGACGTATATTAAAGAACATAGAAAGAAAAACGATAAAAAAATTAAAGGAAATACACACCAATTCCAAACAAATGAAAAACCAAATTCATAGCGTTTACAATATTGAATTAAATAAAATTAATTACTTATATTTTTCTTCATTTGACTTAGAGAAAAAAGAAAGCAAAAAGAATAAAGAATTTACCATTTTATTTATCAAAACAAATTATTTATCAGGAGGATTAATTACTTTATTAAATGCATGTAAAAAATTAAACTTTAAAAATAAAATAATAGCTATAGGCCCTGATGAAAGTGTTCATGATTCATTAAAAGAGAAATACTCTTCTTTAAATTTAGAACTATTATCCTATGTCCCCAGAAATAAAATGGCAATCTATTTTTCCCAATCAGATGTTTTCATAACTCCTGCATTTACTGAACCCATGGGTATAGGAAATTTAGAAGCAATGGAAATGGAAATTCCTGTTATAGGAAATAATGTGGAAGGAGTTAAAGAAATAGCTGAAAAATCAGATGCCATTTTATTATTTGAAAAAAACAATGCTGAGGATTTAGCAATTAAAATTACAGAATTAAAACAAAATCCTAAATTACAGAATCAATTAATAGAAAATGGGAAAAGATTTGTTAAAGAAGAACTAAACAAGAAAAGAATTTTTCAATACCTAGATGAAATAATTATTTAGAATTATTTTTTACCATTTATTAAAAATAGTATTTTTTTCATATTCAATTAGCACATTGTTATTAACATACACTTATAGTTCAGGAAAACATGCTTAAAGCAGTCTAAAAGGAAAAGATATTCCCATAAAAATCAATTAATACAAATTCTACCTTATATGCTCCTATCCTTCTTCCCATGCCTTTCTAAAAGTTTCAGAAAATTCAATTAATAAATCAATATTGTGTTGCATACAATTATACTCGCTAGCTTCATTTTTTAATCTGATTTTTATGAGTTCAACATTCCTAGCTAATATTGACCCTATGCTCTCATAAAATATTTCTTTATTATATTCATCGACTTTTTCTTTATACGCTTTATTTAAATTAAAGTAATAAGGAAATTCTTTATAAATAAAATAATCACAATCTTTTAAGATACTACTTTGTGCTAAATAATAGCCCATTTGTATTCTAAAGAATTCGTCTTTTATTGGTGTTGAAGGATAAATTCCAAAAACATAATCACGGGTATGAGACATAGGAATAAATAATCCATCAGAAAGCCCACGATAACTTAAAAAAGCTAAATTACTGCGTGTAATGTCATTGATATGATTTGCATACAATCTATATGCATAACGTATAGCATTTTGGGAGTACATCGATGTATCTAAATATCTAATCGTTTTCATAAAACCATCTTCATAATCTGAAATTTTTTGTCTAATACTATCAATCATCACACTGTCTTGTAAAGTAAAATTTAATTTAGGTCTCCGTAAAGAAGTATCTGTAATTCTAATATCCTGAGAAAGCAAGAAGCCTGAAAAGAAATTACATAAAAAAAAGATTATAATTATTTTTTTCATTTTATTCGACTTTTAAAGCATTAGTAACTGGTTCTCCATTAGGATGTGAAAGTATATAAAAGAATGAAAAATTATATTAAATAAATTTTTCATTCTTTAACGTTTATGTATTTATAAATGTGTAAGTATATTTTTTATGTTATTTCCTTTCCATTCTCCAAGAATGTATAAAAACATCCGCAACGCCGCTAGTAGGTTCTACTTCCCAAACCCATATTTGTCGATCAATCTTATTTGTTAAAACTTCGTAAAATGTCACGTTGTTCAAAAAGGAACCCGTTTGGTCTGTACTTATTACAACCATTTCAGGATTAAACTGATATAACCAGTCAAAATCTAAATCCACTTGAAAGATGGTTTCTCTTCTTCCTGTACCATCTTCATTAAAGGAGATACAAAATGAGGTAGCTGATTCTGCATGCACTGTATCTGCTCTAATCTCCTGTGTAGCTTGTGTAATTTCCCATTCTCCTATAATATTTTCACGTTTTTCATCAAATTGATTTGAACATGATAAGAAAATAAAAAACAGAATAAAATAAATTGTTTCTCGCATATTTTTCATATTTGATAAATTAATTTAATATACATATTCTAAAAATTTACTCACAAATTTGTCTTCTAAAAAAACAAATGTTATAGAATAGATTTATCCGAATTAGTAAAATAGAAAGGAAAGAAAATGTGAAATTGCATGGTTTAGTGTTTGAT
>CAZSKA010000058.1:0-16095 GCA_964607315.1 uncultured Saprospiraceae bacterium
ACTTTAGATTGTATGGACTTAGGCTTTCTCTCAAAGTAAAGTTTTATTTCTTCACTATAGCTAGTAATTATGTCAACTAAAATCTTTTCAAATTCTAGCATAGGTATATTCAAATACCTGGGTAACCATCCATATTCAAGGTAATGTAGAACAGCGTCTAAATATCTCGCTTTTTCTGGTATGATTTTATGGTGTGATTTACTTGGAAAATAATAGGAAGGGTCTTTATTAATTTGGTAAGCTGTACCTATTTGAATTTGAGCTAGAACATCCTGAAAATTTCTGTTTTTTAATTTTAGTGTGCCTTTTTTATTAAATGATTCATGTTTTATTTCATACGAAAACTGTGCATGAAGTCTTCTTAGATATTTTCTAAATTCCTTACTTAAAAGCCTAGTAAGAGAATTAGTTAAATTATGTTCATTTATTTTTCCTAGATCTATTTCGATACTCTCTATAGCTATATGATATCCAGTTAAATTATATTCTGTCAACATTTTATCTAACATTGACTCAATACTCGAACGAACAATTGAGCTAATTTTAGAAGCAAAAGTTTGAAAATGTGAATTATTTTCGAATCCAGTGATTTCAAACTCCAGAGAATGAATCATATGTTTGATCGTCATACTTTCAAGTCAGCCTTCATTTTTTTAAGTGTTTTTTCACTTTCTTTATCGATTTCTCCTTCTTCAAATTTCTTAAATAGAAGCAATAGATATGCAGATAATTTATCTAAAGTTTTTCTATCCTTTTCATCTTTCTTCAGAATTAACCATTTCTCATATGCCGTTTCAAACAAATTCATTTCTGGAATACTTAACCAGAAAAAATTAAACTTAAGGTGAGCAGGAGCATTTAGTTTTACAACGTTTTCAAATAAGAATTTCATTTTTTGTGAGCGAAAACGACCACTCCATCTAGGACAAATACATGATACTTGTAATGAATATGGATCTTCGTTATAAATACTAATATTTGATAAATCCTGATCAATATGAATTCTTAAATCTAAGTCTGAATCTATGATTTTGGTGTTTTCAAATTCATGTATCAAGTCAGCTATTGCTCCTTCTGCATCTTTTTTACTGCTAAAGTTTTCACTTGTTACCCTGAATTTTGAAGATTTTTTTGTCAAGATAAAATGATATAAATCACCATTTTTCTTGATTGTATAGTTTGCTTTTACTTTTCCAGTACTTAATAAGTTGGAAGTAAATTCTGTTCGACTATATGAAGAATCATTATAGTCAAATTCACTTGTTAATTCTATATTATCTTCACTGATATAAATAAATCTAAAGGAAGCATTAATATCTCTTAATAAGATATGTTCTAGCATATGGAATCCTTCACTTTGTTCATTCAGTGAATTGAGATTTTCTATTA
Source organism: uncultured Saprospiraceae bacterium (assembly GCA_964607315.1). Classification (GTDB taxonomy): domain Bacteria; phylum Bacteroidota; class Bacteroidia; order Chitinophagales; family Saprospiraceae; genus JAHDFB01. Next base: position 1,390 of record CAZSKA010000058.1, read on the forward strand.
GTTTAGTTAATGCTTCTTCAGCATCAACCAACTTTGCAGTTTTATAAATCGGGTATTGTTTCCTGGTAGAAGGATTATTGAAATTTATTACACAACCTTTTTCATTTTCTATAACAAAATTATTCCTATCAACACCATAAGCTAAAACATCACTTAAAAAATTTGGATCTTCTGAGTTAAAACTAAAAGAAGTTTTTGAGGGATTTGTTTTCTTATCATTTATTTTTAGATTTCCTGACGAAACTTCATCTAATCTCTTGAAACCATATGACTTAAAATTGAAAAGTAATGCAATCTTTTTCTTTAATCCAGATACGTTATCTACATCTTTATAATCCTGTTTATAGTTATATCCTTTAGCTTTATTTCTACTAATATCTATATAGTTATTTAGATATTTTATCTTAGCTTTTATATTTTCGTCGAGGAACTTACCTTTTGCAAGTGATGAAGATTCTCTATGAATAGCATTATATGCTTCCATTAAAAATTCTTCTCCAAATCTTGCTAGCATATGATCAAGAATTCTGTTTCTTCGTTCTTCTGCATTATCAAATTTTCTATTAATTTCTTCTAAAGGTAATGTAGATGTACCATTAGTGTTAAAAATTTCACGGTATCCATTTATGTAGTTAATATGTTTAAAATGGTAAGTGTTTTCCATAACTTCTTTTGTAGAAAACAACTTATCTACGTTTGCTAATTGATTTAGGTAATTAGCCATAATTTGTTCAAAGAAGTAAATATAAGCTCTAAGTTGATTGACTTGAGCCAATCTTTTATTTGAAATTTTCCCTTCTAGTCCATAGTCTGTTATTCCATAACTTCTTGGAAAACTATTTTGTATAGAAATATATTCAGCAATAGATTCTTTTTCAACTTCAGATAATATTTCTTCAGTTGGTTTTTCATTATATCTTCTATGTTTTAAAGCCTTTCGGTTTTTTTCGATATCAAAAGTATATTGCACTACATTGATGTCAGGAGAATACTCTATCTCGCCTGCAAATAGATTTACCAAGCCTTCATCTAGGATTTTTTCTACATTTAAAGAAGGTACTTTGTAATCCTCTAATTGGATAATTTCAGAAGGATTCCGTTCACCATTTATATAGAAAACAAAATCATAAACTTCATCAACGCCTTCTATTTCAGTTATCGCTTTTATAACTCTAGATGTAAATAACTTTGAAATATTATTCAGAGCACTCTGCTGTAAATCTTCATCTAAAACGTATCCATTTTTTACAGGAGGGTGATTGTGTAAGATATCCTTCCCATCTTCTCTTTGAAGAATCTCCTCTTCACTATAAAATGGAATAGTTGGTGAAAATAATGATTGTACAGTTGAAAGTATATTTGCATATACACTTTCTCCTATGGCATCTGTGGATATGGTTATGTCGGCTTCAAAATGAATGTTTTCATATTCTAACAATCTATATACATCAAAATCTTCTCCTAGGTTTCTAAAAGAGTTAAGTAACTTTTGAACTTCATTTAGTATAAGATTTGGATTGTCGATTGTTTCGTCTACTAAAACTAAAACTTCATATAGACCTATAATACGAGTACCTACTTGACTTTGTTTTTTTGGATTAATCCAGACATTTTTCACACCTTTTATGTGGTCAATTACTAATTTTCTAAAGTCAAAAACTGTAGTTGGGGCAGGAGGAAGTATTTCTCCTGGGGCATAGAAAGTTTTTAGAAAATGTTTTTCTTTTTCTTCAGACTTTTTGAAAAACAAGTCTTTAATTTCAAAGTTTGTCTTATAGCCTAATTCAGTTAATGCAAAGCACAGATTTTCAAGAATTGTTACGCCTGGATCATGTTCATTATAATCTGTCCAAACACGACCTGAAAGCCTCTGAACTTCTTGAACTCCCTCTCTTTTAAGCTCAGCAAAGTCCATGCTTTTTGGGTGCTTAAGACCTTTAACTATTATTTTAGGTTCTTGCATAAGCTAGTGATTGATTGTTTTAATTTTTTAGGTTTTATCATGATTTAGTTGACCAGATGCCTGTTCATTAATTTTACCAATTAATTCAAAAACATCTTTAAATGGTTCTTTACTGAGAGACTTTAATATGATGTTGATTTCATCTAAACTTAATTTTAAGATTAAGTCTATTTCATCTTGGTCTATTTCACTCATTTATCTCTTTTTAATTGTCAATTTTTTGCCTCCACTTGGTGTAGTTTGTCCTAAAGTTGTTGAAGGATCACGCTGAGCAGAAATTCCATTATTTGGTCTTCTTTGACCTGGACTTTCAGCTACCCATTGTTTTGGATATGCATCATTTTCAAATTCTTTATCCCATAACAGACGAACTCTGTAAAATACATCTTTTGTCGTTCCATCTTTCATTCCATAATGCGAACGTGTTCTTAACTGAACCATATATTTTGGTTTACCTGGTTCACTATTCAAGTCATCTAAAATCCAACGGAATTTTATTTTATTTAAAAATTTCCCAAAAAGGAATTTTGATCCAGCTTCTACTGTACGCATTTTATTTTTGTGACCACGTTTTGTATGTGTCATTAACATGGTCGCATAGGTCAAACCATACCGTCGATCTTTATCATCATTGACATGCGCAAATATCTCAAAAGCAACGCATCCATCTAGATTTCTCAAGCCTTCAAGTGTATGCCACTTTGCGTCAGCAGTACAGTATCCTTTTGAATAACTTCCCAAAATACCTTTAGTACTGATAAGTCCATTTACTTCCAATTCATAATTAGGCGTAACGGTATTGATTCCTATGTGTCCATCATCCTGAAGAAATAGTAGACTTTTGCCGTTTTGATTAAAATTTAAACCTCTGCTATTTTCATTACTATCCAAACTAATATTCCACAGAGGAGATGAACGATCACTTACTCTTTGGTAAAAACTCATTAGATTTTTACTGGCACCTTTGGACGTTAATACTAGACCATTATCAGGATTAATCCCTAATCCATCATCCTTTATATTAAGAGCTGAATCTACTAAATGCTCAAATGCTTTATCATGGAAACCTCCTTTATAAATCTTATATAATTCTGATCTAGTATGTTGTGCCATATTATATGTTTATTGAAAAGTTACTAGTAGGATTCTTCTTTGAAATTGACTTTGAATTATTATCAGTCATTTTCGAATTTTTCACCTTAATATATTTTTTGTCTCCTAAGATATTAACCTTGTTTTGGAATCTGATGATGTTATCTGAGTTAACTCTTGGAACTGGAAGTTCATCCTCTTCATATTCTATCATATCTATTTCATGTAAATCATCAGGTATTAATAGTCCCCATGGTCTGGCTGAGATTATACTGACTATATCTTGTTCCATAGCAGTATCCTGTAATTTATATACTCCTTCATCTTCTATTATATGTAGGATAGAGAATTTAGTTAAGAATTTTACATAATCTAGTCCTTTAATATAGGTTTGAATTACATTTTCATTTATACTTCCACCTATCTTGACTTCTTCATTTTCATTAAATAACCAAGGTGCTATGAATTTATTTATATCTTCATATAATCGATTAAGTGTCTGGCCATTATTGAAGTTTTCTATAAACTTAACATTTGCTATAACACGTACATATTCGTATTTAGGGTTAATCACTTGTAGTCCTAAAAATGGCGAAACTCTATCACTAATATACCTATCAATGAGTAAAAGTCGATGAAGAGAAAACTTAGGTGTAGTAGTTTTCTTATCTAATTCACGCTGGGGTACAACAACGATTTTGATTCCCTTTAAATGTTCTATGCCATATTTTTCTTCCCTTGCTTCTTCATCTGCAAAAATATAAGCTTTTTTTTCGTTCTCCTCTTTTTCTATAGGATCTGAAAGTTGACTTAATACCTTTACTTGTTGAACTTTAGGAAATTTTTCTAATATTATTCTTTCTATATCCCAGTGTGTAATTGCTCTTTCTTTATGACGCAACTTTTCACTTACTCTTATATTGAATTCTTTTATGTTTTCTGGGAGTCGAGCTCCAAAGGAAGGGAAAGGTTGCTCTACGGATTTGATTTGGGGTATATCTGTTTGTAGTGTTGTTATAGTTCCTATTGGTAATTCTTCGAAAAGTCTATCATTATTTTCTTTATCATATTTCCACTTTGCTAATACCCCATTAGTTTTTACTTGAATAGCTTTACATATTTTACTGACATCACCATTGATTGTGGCTCCAATCCAAAATAAATTTTCATCGAAAATAGTATTTCCATCAGTGATGGTAAGTGGAAGCTGTAATCTTATTATACCTGTTTCAGTAAATCCATATGTTGTGTCAAAAATTATTTTGTTGTCGGCAAATGGAATCCATCTATTTTCACTCAGATATCTCCATTGTATGTTAGGTACATTTTTGATTGTTTGATCGGTTGTCTCTTCACTTGTAAGTTCAAAAAACAATGAAATCGTTTCTGGTGGATTTACGTCTTTAAGACCTATATAAAGATAACCATCATTGTTATATTCCGGGAGTAAATAATCTTTAATTACTGTTCCATTAGAAAATACAGTTTCTACACCATTAGGGTGTATATGGAAGTTCATTTCTGGTTTGTTTACATCACCATGTAGAACACTCCATTCTGTTTCTGCTTTATAACTTAGATACGCACTTTTATAAAATGGAACAATAGGAGTATTAGGGAAGTTCTTTTGTTCTTCTGGATTTTCTATGTTTTTATTAATAGATTGTTGTAACTCATTCTGATAAATGTTATTGTACAACGCATGTCTAGGCTCTACAATTTGCATGATGAAATATCCAGTTTCCATATTATCTTCATATGGATTTTCATCTGGTAAATCATAGTTAGGGATTATGTCAAGTAAAGCAAGCTTTTCTTCATCTAACACATATTTGGAATGATCTAATTTTGTTATAGGATTAATTTCTGGATCTCCTTCCGTAGTTGTGAACATAGGGAATTCCAAAGCTTCGTCTCCTGGAAGAACATGGTCAAAATTTGAAATTACTCCAAATTGGACCTTCACTTCAGAAGGATGAAGAGGTTCTTGATATCCTTTGTAGTGTTCTTCAAATTCTTCAACAGTTTCAGGAATTTTATCCCATTGGACATGAAAAACAGCTTCAGTTAAATCCTTTTTAAAAAGTTCAGGAGCTCCTACATAAGATAAGGAACCTCTTTGGGGTTCAATCCCAAAAGGGTATATATTTCTTCCTTCATAATAAGCACCGGATTCTTCATATATGTTGATCATTCGAATTCTATCAACATCTACTTTGACATTAATTTTTTCAATGACTAGTGATTGAAAAAATGAATATACTAGTGGTTGTTTTTTATCGTTTAATACAAACTTTATGAGTGGATCTGGAGTATCAAAATAGTCGCCTTCGTGTAATTTTGGGTTGTAACCTGTGATAGGAGGGACTGAGTTAGGAAGAGTAAATTCTATTTCTAAGGCATTCAGAACATTCATATTTTCCTCATCAGGAAGCTCAGTGTCAAATATCCAATTACCATTACCTACAGCTTTGAACGTAATAGTATTAGCTTGAACTTCATGCCATTGCTTAGAAGACGTAAGGTAGATTTTAAAATTTCGTTCTTTATCTACTTGGTTGAAGATCCTATCATAAAATATTTCCTGAAGAACTTTGGCAGGTTCATTTGCCTTTCTTTCATTATTAACTTTTAGATAAATATCATAAACCAATCGTTTATATATTCTTGTTGATTCTTTACCGAAGTCAAGTTTAATGGTAACTTTTCTATTACCTTCGCTAAGGTGTAAAACAGGAGAGCTAAAGGCAAAGCCAATATTAGCAAGACCCATATTTGATTCTTCTGTAGCCTTGTATTCTTGCTCTTCTCCAAAAATGGGCCACGGATTCCTAATCTCTTTGAATTTGCCAAAGCCATCAACTGAATTTGCTACAGGTGCACTATAAATATGACTTGTTAATTTATAATTACTTGTATCAAGATCATCTAAACGACTTGAATAAATAGTTTGAATTTTTACGATTTCTGCTTTTGTAATCTCTAAATCTTCTGTAGTTTCAAACAGTACATCTGTACCATCTTCATTTATTCCAGCATTTAAAAGTGTACCTTTTTGTAGAAGATGACGATCTATATTATCGGCAGTATCGAAAAATATATAAGTGAAATCTGAATCGCCATGATGAGGTTTCAGTTTTAATATGTTGCGATAATAAAAAGATTGTAAGCGTTCAGATATTTTATTGAAATCATCTTGTACATTTCTAAAAACCTTCAAAAAGCTGATGAATAATGAAATATCAGGATTATGATTGTCTTTGAACTTCAGAGAATTTCTAAAATATCTTTTAAAGTGGTTGACAGAGAAAGTAAGTGCCTGAAAAATAAATCGATATTGTAATCTTAAAGCTAACATTCCCGCTGTAAGTTTTTCAAGATCATTTTTACCAACAAATAAATCAGAAATTTTATGTGATGCATCTATCCAATTATCGTTGATTTTGTCAAATGATAACTGATCTATATTCTTGAGTGCCTTTAAGTTTTGTGCCTGTTTTTTGAACTGAATTAATTCATTAAGATGAGGAGCAATTTTATCATTCATTATATTGTAAAGCTCAAATTCTACTTGACTTTCAAATTTCTTTTGATCTAGATTCAGACTTACAATTGATGAATGCCAATCATTAAAACTTTGGATGATATTCAGACAAATTTTGAAAAGGGAAATATAATTCTTTGCTTTTTCCTCTATAGATTGATTATTATAAAACTCATTAGTGGCTAATGTTGCTTCATTATCAAGTTGTTTTATATCAACAGAAATTATAAGAGCTATATTAACGCTAATATCTGAGTGAAAAAAAGGTTCCCACGAACCTTCTTTCTTATTATCAAAGTTATAATAATGAATGTACTTACTTAATTCGGCAGAGTAAGCTATTAATTCAGGAAGTGTCCTGTCATCTAGCCTAACAAAATCAGGATCTAAAGACTTGGGGGCTCTATTATGTCTAGCAGATCCAAAACCGAAAAAAGTAGAACCATAACTTGGCACAACTTTATTCATTTTGTTAATTGGTTTTGGTGCTAAGTTATATAAAATATTACACTTCGTCTACTAAACTACCTTCAATTTTATAAAAAGGAAATACGATATTATGACGTGTATTTATTTTACGAACAACAAAGTGTAACTCAACACTGACAATACCTTCAAGCTGTTCTGAAAAATCTAGTTTTATATCTTCTATGATAATTCTAGGTTCATATTCTATTAACGCATTTCGAATAGCGTCAGAGATCATATTTCTAGTGATTTCATTTATAGGTTCGAAAAGATAATCGTGCATTGCACATCCAAAATATGGATTTGTTAGGCGTTCACCTTTTCTCGTACTAAGGATGATTTTAATGGATTGTGTAATGTCTTTAACATCAGAAACCATTTCTACTCCACCTTTTTCTTTTATAAATGAAGGAGGGAAAGTCCATCCACGTCCTAAAAAATTTCCTTTAAACATAATACTTAATTTAATTTAACAACTAAACCTTTAATTATAGTAGCTCCAGTTGCTGTTACTTTTGCTGTAGATCCATCAACTTTGGCTTCTGCTGTTGCTTTTAAAACGGCTGTTCCAGTTTTGCCTTCTAAATGAATTTTAGAACCTTTGGCTGTAAAATCTCTGATGGCATCCATATCAATTTTTTGGCCAGCTTTTACTGTAATAGTTTTTGGAGAATCAATTAATATTCCATCCCTACTCATAACAATTTTATTGTTATTTTCATCTTGTAAAGTGATAGATTTATCTTCGTCATTGATTTCTAAAAAGTTTCCACCTGGGGTAGTTAGTGTAATGATTTTTTTGTCTTCTTCAAAGACTAATTTCATGTGTGATCTCGTAACAATTGCTTTTTGGTTATTACCAGCTTCAGGTTTATGATCATTATAAGCAGAGTGCGTTCTAGAATAGAGAGAACCTAAAATTACAGGAAACCTTGGATCATTCATTAAAAAGCCAACAACTACTTGATCTCCTACTTCAGGGTACCAGATAAATCCACTATCTTCAGAAGCAGATGGCCCACTTAATTTAGCCCAAAGTCCGTCGTCATCTTCCTTAAAAGATGGGACTTTAACCTGAATTCTATGATCATTGTTAGGGTCATCTGACATTTTAGTAACTTCACCAATAAATAAACCTCTTGGTGCAGGCATAAGACCCATATTATCTGGAGTAGAACCTTCTGTATGTTCTGGGTCAAATGAATGTTCATCTAAACCTATTATTGCTTCAGTAAGATAATTACCTTCATCAACTATATGTTTGACTCCTGTAACATACATTTCTCCTTGATAGTATTCATGAACTTTATTCATTTCTATATAAGAATCGACCCTTAAGTCACCGATTCCTTGCATAGTAATCTTACCTCTTGTTCTTGCTAATCTACTGTGTAAAAGTTTTGAATTAGCTATATCTTTTAGTTCGTCTGTGTCTATAGCAGTTGGTAAATAAAGCGTTTCTTTTTCTAATTTAAGGGCTTCTGCTAATTTAGGGCCCTTTACAGCTGCTGAACCTTGTTTGTCTAATGGTGGTTCTGAAGATGTAGCAGTCTTAAATTCATGGCCAGAAGCATCCCATCCTTTAACTTCTATTTTTTTACGTTGAGTTTTAGCATCGACTTGTAAATCAAAATTTATGATATCATCACCATAAGTTAATTTAACTGGTTTGCCACCAGAACCTGGTTTAACAAAAAAATATTCATTGAATTCGGCTATTACTACGCGTTCACATGATTTTGCTCTGGATAGTAAAAAATCCCAATCTGATGCATTATATTGTACTATTTTATCATGAACAGTTTTCGTTCCATCAGCCGTACATGGTATGTTATATGTTTGTAATATTTTTTTTGCAATTTCGCTATCTTTCTTTTTTGCAAAATATTCATTGTCTTTAGTTAACGTTAGGCCTACACATTTGTCAGTTGCAGTAATAAGCGTTTTCCCATGTGTATCAGGATCTGAACTATAGCCAACACTAGACACGATGCCTTCAAACACTGTTATTAATTGTTGATGATAACCTAGTTCAATTTTAATCTCATCTCCAGGTTTCCAATTATTTTCATCCATCACCCTCATTCGCTGCTCATATTGACTTCCATCCAATATAGCAATTGTAGCAAGAGGTAATTTGTTTAGATTAGTTTCAACTTCTATTTGTGTGACTTGATAAAAGTCTTGAACTTGTTTTCCTTCAATCGTAACCTTATAGGAAACGAGGGAGGTTGATTGGTCAATTACGGGTGATTTCATATGCTCAACTTAGATTAATAAGAGGAGGAAAGAACAATTTTGTACCTATAGGTATTTCTCTGAAATTTGAAAGTCCATTGAGCTTTGCAACTTGGACATAATAGCTTACATCATCGTAAATTTCTTGACACATTGATGTTAAGCTATCGCCCTCTTTAAATGTAAAAATATGGGTTACATCTGGAGAAAAGAGAGGATCTTTTTTCTTCATTTTTTCGGCGTTACGATGTATACAAAAAGTAAGATCGACTTCAGCGATTAATGGATCTCCATTTGCTTTAAAAAGTGTGTAATTTATGTTGAAACTCTCTATATTCCACCATTTCGATTTAAATGCACTACCGTAAATAATTTTAATGTAGTGGCATTTATGTGAAGGACCTTGAACTATATAAACACAATTCAATAAATTTTCTAATTGTTCTGTCACACTTCCACCGGCAGCATTTACATATCCAGTACCATCTAAGATTAACTGCATGGATACTGTTTCCTTACCATAACCTTTAAATTGGAATACATCAAAGTCTGTATTTGCTGCATTGTCAGTACTAAGTTTTGTGGCACGACTATGCTTAATGCTTTCAGGATTAATATTAGCAACAAAGGGTGCCCCACCACCACTGAAACCATCTGTATAAGGGTCTTTGGTACTTGGAACAAACTGTATATTTGATTTACCTAATGAATAATCTGACATTTTATCGTCTCTTTTGTCTATCTAAAGCTTTTTTAATTTCAGCTTTACATTCTTTTAAAATTTTTCCTTTTAACTTATTTAACTGTTCTTCACTGATACTATTAGAATTGTTTAAAGATCTATTGTTGTCAATAAAACCTTTGATTTTTAATTCACGAATTTCTATTGCCATGGATTTTAGTATTAGTATAAAGAATTTTTAATTTCTGAACAACTAAAAACCAATGTTTCAAAAGCTATTTCATTATTTTGCGCATTAAGTGTACTTATTTCCCAAGACAATAATGCCGGATTTATAAGAGACCATGTACAAACACTAGAGCCTTTTTCATTATTTAAATCAATTTGAATTGTACCTATAGTTTTATTCAACAAAGAATAAGGGGCATTAATATGTAACAATTCTTTTATTTTTTTAAATAAAGAAAAAGTACTACTAACTGAATCTCCTTGACTAATAATACCTTTTTTAAAAGTAACATCTCCATATGATGCAACAGTTGGGATTTTAAAAACTTGATTATTATTGCCCCCGCTGCGTACTTCTTTGAAGCCCATTTCTGCTTTTATCCCAGAAATTTCTTGAAATTTAATTTCTTGTCCCCATAATCTTGCAGAGAATAGGAAAGCCGGATTTGGAAATTTATTACTTGTAGCCATTTTAACAGTATGTAGAGTTTATTCTTTGATAAACAAAATCTAGCTGTTCAATTGCAATTGCATTTTCATCAGACTTTAAATCTCCATTTGTTAATTTTATAGGAACAGCACCAGTAATTTTCCATTTTATTATAGGAGCCATTGTTTCATCATTCAGAGTTACTTCTATTTCAATTGGTTTAGATTCAGCTCTGTGAAGCTCTTTTTTCTTAGTTATAAGTGCATCAAAAATATTCCAAACATCCTTATCACTTTTGAATAAACCTTTTTTGAAGCTTATTTGACCTGATTTATAAAGTCCAGATCTTTTTCTTGTGGTTAGGTCAGAGTCCGAGCCGCTTCTATACTCAAGAAATTCATATTCTTGATCTAAACCTGTTACTTCTTGAAAAGGAATACTGCCTCCTGGCGTGAATTTTACGTCAAATACAAATTTCGGAACTGGAAATTTTTCTCTCGTTGCCATTTAAGTTTGTTGTTTAAAATTTGGTTAATTAAATGAACAATTATAATCACCTTCCTCGAAAGGAAGGTGATATAATCGTATTTTAGCTTGCATATGTTATTCGAATTCTACTTCGATTTCTTCATATGCGAATTCTATCGACTCTATAGAGACTTCGTTTGCATCAGATTTTAAATCCGTACCAGTGTACTTAATAGGGAACGCATTAGTAATGTTCCAAGACATAACTGCTTCTCCTTGTTCGTCAAGAAGAGTAACAGTAATATCCATTCTGTCATCTTGCGTGTAATAAGCTTTTTCCTCTGTAATTGCTTTGAACAATTCAAGACAATCTTCATCGTCGTGGAAAACACCTTTTTTAAGTACCAGGTTACTTGTTTTAACAAGACCTGCTGATTTATTTGGACTAAATATCTCGCTATCACCGTGTCTGTACTCAATTACTTCTGTTTGAGATTCAAGACCAGTTACCTCTTGAAAACTGATAGGGTTTCCGTCTATTTCCACTTCAAAATGAAATTTCGCGACGGGCCACATGCCTTCATAATCTTCGGCTGCCATGATTTAGAAATTTTAATTGTTAAAAAATAATAAATAATTCAGAAAATGGGATTATTCTTCACCACCTTCTTCACCACCATCTTCGTCACCACCTTCATCTTCACCTTCTACGCTTTCGTCAACAGGTTCCTGCATACGTTGCTCAAAAGTGATTTCAATGAATTCAGCTGGTCTTGCGATTGATAAGAATACTGAGATTCTCATTACTCCGTCAAGTACGTCTTCTGGAGTCATAGTATCACCTATTCCTATTGCTACTTCGTATGCTTCTGCAGGAGAAATTCCTAATAAAGCACCTCTCTTCCACATAGAAGTTAAGAAGTTTTCAATTGCAATTCTAACCTTCATCCACGTTTGTGGAGTATTCGGCTCAAAGATATAGTTTTCAACAGCAGACTTTACAGATTGCTCTATCATAAGAAGTGTTCTTCTTACATTGATATATTTCCAATCTTGAGAGTTACCGTCAAGAGTTCTTGCACCCCAAACCAATACACCTTTTCCAATAAAGCTTCTTATTGCATTTACTGCTTTACCATTAACTGGTAAGTTAAGATCTTCTTGAATAGCACCTGTAATGTTTACAGATGGTGCTAATACTGAATTTAATCCAATATTTGCAGGAGCTTTATGTACACCAACGTTGTTATCAACGCTTGCATAGATACCAGCAATTGCACCAGCAGTAGGCATAAGATTTACCTGATCTTTGATTTCTCTTAGAATAGCATTATAAGTTGAACTTATCGCTTTTAAGTTTTGATCAAGTACAGAAGGAGAACCGTCATTACTAACTAATTTGTCAATTTCCTTTTTAACTTCATTAAACTTTTGTTGTGCTCTTGCATCAACTTTAGCTGGAGCTTTAGCTTTAGCTGGTGCTTTGGCACCTGCTGCAGGCTTTGCTGCCGGAGCTGGAGTAGAAGGTCCACCTAAATATCTATATTCAGCTTCTTGAGTTAAAACTTTAACTAACTCTTTTCTGTTGCTGATATTTCTAAAAGAAATTTCGCTACCAGAAACTACTGTTGTATTTAAGTAAGGATAATAAGCTGCTCCATAAGCAAGGTTATTATGTCCTATTCCGTCACGGAATTCGTTGATAACGTCTTTGCTATCATAAGTTCTTCCTTGGTTTCCACCTGGAATATCAAATAATGCAAATCTGTCTCTTGTTTCTCTTCCACAGTGATTTAATACATCTCTGTAGAATTCCATACACTCCTTAGAGTCAAGAGTTACTGCATCTGGACACGCTACTAAACTTGGTTCTTGTTCAGCAATGCATACTTCAAGAGCTGCTTGTAATTCTTTTAATTTTACACCAGAAGAGTAATTTCCTACAGATACGATGTAACAAGGTCCACCACCATTTGCATAGAATAATCTTAAACTGTTGTAAAGATGAAATTGACTTTCTGGGTCTACTTTTAAGCTATAGTCTGAATTGCCTTTAGCTTTGATTGAAAATGAGATTTTTGGCCCGCGCCCATATAAATTAAGGAATTCTTTGAATGAATCTACTCTGTGAGGAGTACCCATTAAAGACTCATGCCCTCTTTCAGCTTTTGCAGTATATCCAATGAATACTGGTATAGCAGTAGGAGCAGCTACAACGCTGCTACTGAAAGCATTGTTTTCCCTAACATAAACACCCGGGGTTGCTAATCTAGCCATAATACGATTGTTAATTGGTTAAGAAATAATTTTTTAAATTAAACATATATATAAGTGGTCGAATAAATTTTATTCGCTTTCTTATCAGGTTTTAAACGTTCAATAGTTGGCTTTGGAACTTTATACGTTTTGTTCTGCCATTTGTTATCACGTTTTAGTTGTAGCTCAAGCTTATCTGTAACATGATAAAGCTCTTTCATTTCCATAGGATTTTTTGATTCTATAGAATAAGCTTCTACACCATTGGATAAGGTTACTTTTTTTGGTTTTGTAAAAGCAACACTTTCTCCATTGTAACTCATTTTAGTGTCCTCTAAATTTAATTCTAGTTCTTTATTCTGTCCGATTATAAAATATTTCCAATAAGTAGATCTTGATTGAAAACAGATATTGTATTGTACTGGTGAAATTTTATTGTTATTAATAAATTCTCCAGACTTCGGCAAATCATAAAGAAAGACATCTAGGATTCCCCAAACAGGTTCTTTTATATAATCCATTACGTAGAATTCTTTCTTATTCTTTCCATTAACGAATGTATATTTTCCTTCTGATAGATGTCTCAATTTTACTACATGCAAATCGAATCTTTCTTCATACCAGAATTCCCTCTTAATATCTTTTCCTCTTTGGTCTAAAAGTTTGTTACCTTTTGATATTTCATTGAACTTTAGCACTTGGAAGGGGCTGAATATCTGAATCTTCTTTTGATCCTTCATGTACTCTTCCTCATGCAATAGCAATTTATTATTGTTTTTCTTAATTGTCAAGTTTGAGAAGTAAAAAACTTCATCAAAGTGATTAAAAGATAGGTCTGTATAGTTTGCTAATAGGTTATTTTTGTTCTTGATTAGGAAGGTTAATTTTTGATCTGATACCTTCTTAAGCGAGTGAATTCGGGCGAATTGCTTGTTGTCACAAAAAACATGGAAGCCATTTCCTGTTCCTTTAAAAAAAGTTTTAAAATTTTTAAAAATTACAGAAGTTTTATTGGTCGGAATGAATTCAAAGTCCTTTCCCTTACCATCATTGTAAAATTCATGAAGGCATTGTACGGAAAATAATTTATCCCAATTGAAACCAATGTCAATTCTTGACTGCATTTAATTGTTTTGTAGGTTTAGGTTTTTAAGTTATTGATCGATTACGGATCCAGCTACTGGTGGAATTTCGTCATTAATGTGATCATCATCCATATTTATCGTTCTGAATTTAAATAATACACAAGGTATATATTTTGCTCCAAAACCAGTCCAAATATTACTCATGTCTTTCATGTCAATATTATGCATTTCTGCTAAAATATTATTTCCATC